>DATAEX010000171.1:0-2667 GCA_036257765.1 Bacteroidales bacterium | reverse complement strand
TTTTTATGGACATTATCGCTTCCACTAATCCGAATACAAGTGTAAAAATACCTCTTTCAAATTCAGGTGAGCTCAACGAATATCCCTTTATATCGGTAAAAGATGTTTACGGCGAAGACGAAAATGAGGAAGAAGAAAATGAATACCAGGCTGATCTTTCCGGAATTCAGATCCGCTGCAGGCTCATGGTTACTCCTGACGCAGATGTCCAGATAATCATTGACCCGCAGCTTGGTGAAATTATTAAAGGAAAAGGGACAGGCAATCTTGATATGAGGATTAATTCCTCGGGCGATTTTATTATGACCGGCGAGTATGTAATTGAAGAAGGGGATTATCTCTTCACGCTTCAAAAGTTCATTAATAAGAGGCTTACTATCGAACCGGGCGGAAGCATTCGCTGGGACGGTGATCCTCTGGATGCAACAGTCGATATTGTGGCAACTTACCGGACACGAAGTTCATTGAACGATCTGCTGGGTTATGATGATGATCAGAACCTCATCGTAGATGACAGGGTTATACTCTCGGGCAAACTTATGGCCCCCGATATCAAATACGACATTTACCTTCCGGATGCCGATGAAACAACCCGACTGAAAGTTGCAGGCGCAATGACGACAAGTGAGGAGAAAAGCCGACAGTTTATATCATTGCTCATTAATCAGAAATTTGCGTTAAGTCAGGAAAGATCAGGTAGTATGTCTTCATCAACCTATACAGGAGCAGCCGGAGTAAATTTCAGTGAGATGATCTCAAACCAGCTAAGCAACTGGCTTTCTCAAATTGTGAACGATCTCGATGTCGATGTCAATTACCGTTCGAACAGGCAGATGAACAGTGATGAAGTTCAGCTTGCTCTTTCGTATCAGCTGTTCAATGATAAGCTCACTATTAATGGCAGCGTGGATATGTCCACAAATGCTGCAAGGGATGCGTCAGACGAAATTGTCGGAGAATTTGATATCGATTATAAACTCACTGAGAATGGCAAATTAAGGCTTAAAACTTTTAATCATGCCAATAATGAACTGTTGTATGAAGACAATTCCACATACACACAAGGGCTTGGCTTTACTTACAAAGAGGAATTCAACACTTTCGGTGAACTTATGAGGCGTCTGTTTGGAAAAAAGGAAGAAAGACCTGAGCCAAAAAATGACGATGAAAAGCCTGATGATGACGCTGATTCCGATCCACCTGTGGTTAATAACTATCCGTAAAAAATAAAGACCTTTGTTTGCCGTTTATTTAATTTTAGCAAATATTAAATAATTCTCATATGCTCTTTGTCTTATTACAGAACATCACTGCCGGAAGTGACAGCCTTGCTGCGGCCACAGCACAACAGGAAGCACCCCTATCCTATTTTGAACTTGCCGTTAAAGGAGGTTGGGTAATGATCCCGATTTTCATTCTCTCACTGATCGCAATTTACATTTTTGTTGAGCGTTTTCTGACCATCAAAAATGCAGGAAAAATTGATCAGAATTTCATGAACCGCATAAAAGATTACATCCATGACGGTAAGGTTGATTCTGCCCTGGCTTTATGTCAATCAACGGGTAATCCGTTGGCCAGGATGATAGAAAAAGGGATAAGCAGGATTGGAAGGCCATTGAACGATATTAATACCGCCATACAGAATGTCGGACAGGTAGAAATTTACAAGCTTGAGAAAGGTCTTGCTATTCTCGCTTCGTGCGCAGGAGCAGCTCCAATGCTGGGCTTTTTCGGTACTGTATTGGGTATGGTCAAAACATTTATGGATATGTCGGCTGCAGGCACCAGCCTGGATATAGGTGTACTCTCAAATGGCATATATATTGCACTGATTACAACTGTCGGTGGATTATTGGTCGGTATCCCGGCTTATTTTGCATATAATTACCTTGTTTCAAAGGTTGAAGAGTTAGTCAACCGGTTTGAAGCCTATTCGATTGAATTTATGGATTTGCTTAATGAACCGGTAAAAAAATAAATAACCAGTAATATGGCAATGCGATCAAGAAATAAGGTTGAAGTGAGCTATAGCGTAGCAGGCATGACCGACATTATTTTCCTGCTTTTGTTGTTCTTTATGCTGACCTCTACAATGGTAGCACCAAATGCAATAAAGTTGCTGTTGCCTCAAAGTAACAGCCAGACGCCCGCAAGGCCAATCACAACGGTTTCCATTTCAAAGGAAATAGGTTTCTTTATTGAAAGAGCACCTGTAGATTTTTCACAGCTCGAGTTCAGATTACAGCAAAAAATTGGCACAAATCCAGATCCGGTAATAGCCATTCATGCGGATAAATCGGTTCCGATCCAATACATTGTCGATGTAATGAATATTGCAAAAAAGAATAATTATCGGGTAATTCTGGCAACAAGTCCCGAAACAAATTAGGTTACGTTATGACGGAAAGGCAATATGGCATAGTAAGCAGTGTTATTTTACACAGCATTATACTGCTGATAATGATCTTCACTTATATATCATTATCTAAACCCGAACCTTCCGAAGGTGGCATATTAATCAATTTTGGTGATACAGAAAGCGCCTTTGGTGCTGAAGAACCTGCTTTGAATAACCAGATCCCCGCAGCCTCATCACCTCCGAGTGCCTCCAGGCCTGCTGAGGCAGAAGAAGGAATGTTGACACAGGATTTTGAAGAAGCGCCG
>DATAEX010000048.1:0-4435 GCA_036257765.1 Bacteroidales bacterium | reverse complement strand
ATCGCATTGGGATGCCCGGATCAGACCTGATTATCCCGATGTAAATCTTACACTCAGCGGCCATACCCATGGAATGCAATTGGGAGTTGAAATACCCGGGCTGAAATGGAGTCCCGCCCAATATTTTTACAGGCAGTGGGCCGGACTCTATCTTGAAAAGAACCAATATCTGTATGTCAACCGGGGTTTCGGTTTTATTGGTTACAATGGAAGGCTTGGAATATTACCTGAAATAACTTTACTGGAACTTATCTGAAAAGAGTGCCATTTATGCGAATAATCAGGAAGTGATCTGCCGGAAAAATTCAATTATATCTTTTGCCAGTAATTCAGGTTGCTCCATTGCCGGGAAATGACCACCTACAGGGTATTCTGTCCATCGGGCAATTTTAAAACCTCTTTCAACAAATTCCCTTGGAGGGAACGGTTCTTCAAACCTGAAACGAGCAAATCCTGCGGGCACTTGTATCCTGCTCGTTCTGCCTGGTTTTAATTTAATAAGGCTGTTTTCATAATAAAGCCTGGCTGATGAGTGTATAGTTTCGGTTAACCAGTATAGAGTGACATTGGACAATAATTCATCTTTTGTAAAAACTGACTCAATGTCCCCTTTACAATCGGCCCATGCACGCATTTTTTCAACTATCCATGCACACAAACCTACCGGAGAATCATTTAGCCCATAGGCAAGTGTAAGGGGTCTGGTTCTCTGCTGATGTGAGTAACTGCCTTCGCGCATATACCAGTCCTCTTCTGCAATCAGATACGCTTTTTCCCCGTCGGACAATATTTCCTCTTTTTCAAGCATCGGATCGTAATATCCCGGAACATAGTTCAGATGCATGCCAATCACAGATTCCGGGTATTTGTAAGCAATAGCGGCAGAAATCCCTGCACCGAAATCACCGCCTTGCACTCCATATCGATTATAGCCAAGTTCTTTCATAAGTTCATGCCAGAGTTCGGCCATCAAAAATGCATTGCATCCGGGTTCAATCACTTTTTGGGAGAACCCGTATCCCATCATTGATGGAATTACCAGGTCGAATGCCATCTCATTACCAGATGTCAACAAAGGGATAATCTTCAGCATTTCCAACACAGAATAGGGCCAGCCATGCGTGATGATGAGAGGGATTGTTTGTTTTGAATTCCCTTTTACATAAATGAAATGGATGTTGTAACCCTTTATAGTACCGATATAATTGGTAAAGCTGTTAAAAGTGTCCTCAGTGTTTCTCCAATCGAATACATTTAACCAGTATTCTGTGAGATCTTTTATATAAGCTAAATCACTACCATGTTGCCAGCCTGATCCGGGGATTGCATCAGGCCATCTTGTATTTCTGATCCTTGATTTAAGGTCGTTCAGTCTTGCATCTTCAAAAAATATTTTAAAAGGACTTATCATTCAGGATTTTAAATTACAGGTATGAGACCCCTGCTTGAGCCTGTAATGCACTTTCCTCCATCAGTTGTAACAATAAAGGTGTTTTCGATCCCAACCACTCCTATATTTTCAATGCCTTTCTTGGGTTCCACGGCAAGAACGATTTTTTCTTCAAGAGGTGTGTCAAATCCTTTTGCTATAACCGGTACTTCATCAATAACCAGTCCTATACCATGGCCAAGAAATTTTACCTGACGGCTACCAAAGCCCATAAAATTCTTTACGAATTGAGGCGAAAGGGTACTCATGATGTTCTCATAGATCAACGAAGGAACAATCCCCGGTCGAAGTTGTTCTGCAATACGATCCTGAATTTCAAGACATTTATTATGCTCTGCAAGAACCTCAGGATCCGGTTTAGAGCCAAAAATGTAGTTCAGGGTTTTATCAGTATGGTATCCGTCGATTCCAAATCCGATATCAATAAAAACCAGGTCGCCTTTTTTTAGCTTTCTTTTACGATTTCCAAGTAATGGTACTGCGGCACTCATTCCATAATTTCCCCCAGGGCCATTGAAACTGGTGGGATAAAGACTGCTTTCACCAAATGCAATATGTCCTATAGCCATTTCAGTGTCAAACATGCCGAATCGGGCCAGCCCATGGTGTCCTGCCTTAAGCATTTCCACATAAAGCAGTCCGGCAAGATCTACTTCACTCATCCCTTCATGCAGGATTTCAGGAACTCTTTCCTCAAGGACCTTTCTGTGTGCTTCGCCTGACCGGACCATAATTTCGAGTTCCCACGGGCTTTTTACCGAACGAACCATACCAACCACAAAATCAAGCGAACATACATCGGCGAAAGGAAAGTATTTCTGAAATCTTTTAAGAAAGGCCACAGGTACTAATTCTGTTTCAATAAACACAGATACCGGCAATTTGGGAAATGCCGGAGCAGCATCCCGAAAACTTTCCATAGGCCGGATATCTTCATGAAGTGATTCATTCAATGCCCTTTCATAACTTCGCCTGATCCATAAAACAGATGAACTGTCTCTGGGTATAAACAGCATTCCTTCCTGCATCGTTCCGGTAAAATAATAGAGATTGATTTTGCTAAAAATCACTGCCATTTTCCAACCGGGATGAAATTTTTCCATCGTCTGCCGGAACCGGAGTTCTCTGTTCTTCAATTCTTCGGAAGGGACTTTTTGAAACATTTTACTAAAATTTTGATGATTTATATTCTGCCAGTTGAACCTCCCGGATGCTTAATTGAAACTGAAGCAGCAACCGGATATTTTTTGTTTAAGCTTAAATGGCTTCAAAGTGAATATTACCATTGATAACAGCATTATAAACTCTTTCACCGGTCGGATCTATACCCGGATATATCACAGAAGGGATTGTGACAAATTTTGATGATTGTTTAACATCGGAAATCCAATTGTTCAAATTCATTTTCATTCCTGCAATCTTAACCGGTTTGCTGTTGAAAATCTTTATTGTCCGGTAACAACAATGATTTATATTTGCCGTTGACAGATTACTATTTTTATCAAAGATAATTTATGCTCAGAATCACAAAAATTTTTTGCACCTGTATTTCTGCCCTGTTCATATATTCAGGTTCAATATATTCCCAGGATCTTAAAATACCACCTGAAAAACCAAGGATCATTGTTGGTATTGTTGTAAGCCAGATGCGCTATGATTATATTCAGAGATTCTGGAATAAACTTGATGAGAACGGAATCAAACAACTGGTCAACCGGGGCACAATCTGTCGCAATACCAGCTTTAATTATCTTTTTTCACAGCAGGGCGTAGGACATGCAAGCATAGCAACTGGAACAACTCCGTCCGATCATGGTATCGTGGGAGGTGAGTGGTATTTATATCTTCAGGACCGGGTTGAAGGAAGCACTGAAGATCATCAACAAAAAGCAGTTGGTGGTGACTTTGACAACGGACATTATAGTCCGAAGAACCTGATGAGTACAACCTTCAGTGATGAATTAAGGTTATCCAATAACTTCAAATCAAAAGTGTTTGCAGTTTCCATGGAACCTGCCCCGGGAATTTTTTCGGCAGGCCACACAGGAAACGGGGCATACTGGTTTGATCCCCGGACGGGAAATTGGATCACAAGCACTTATTACACAGATACGTTGCCAGGATGGGTGAATGATTTCAATACAAAGCAGTTCCCGGCGATTTATCTTAAGGAAACCTGGAACCCCGTTTTTCCGATTGAACAGTACACTGAAAGCCTGCCGGATAAAAACAAGTACGAAACCGGCCTGAAAGGTCAGATCACATTCCCATATTTGCTCGAGGAAATTTCCGAAATCAAGAGAAACAAACTGGATTACGGTTTTCTGAATAAGACTCCTTTTGGCAATACCTATGCAAGGGATTTTGCCGTAAACCTTATTGTGAATGAACAGCTGGGTACTGATGAATATACTGATGTGCTTACAATCTGTCTGACAGCACTTGAAAATATCGGAAGCCTATTCGGGCCTAATTCGGTTGAAGTTGAAGATGCATTTCTGCGTCTTGACAAAGAGATTGCTCATTTCATGAATTTCCTCGATGAACAGGTTGGTAAAGAGAATGCTCTGATATTTCTGACATCTGATCATGGTGTGGCTCAGATCCCGGCATATCTGAGTGATAATAAAATACCGGCGGGTTATTTCAACCACGCCGGTGCCATATCCTTATTAACAAGTGCTATGAACAACAAGTATGGAAGGGGCGAATGGGTTCGTGCCTATCATGCACAACAAATTTATCTTAATCATACTTTAATTGAAGATTCCAAGCTTTCACTTGCTGAAATGCAGGAATACGTAGCTCAATTCATGCTTCAGTTTTCGGGGGTTGCAAATACAATTACGTCACAAACCCTGCAAACAGCCAATTTTACCGACGGTGTATATAGGAAAATTCAGAACAGCTACAATCAGAAACGGTCGGGCGATGTGATCATCAATCTGAAAGCCGGCTGGGTTGAAAAAAATGATGCATCCACAG
>DATAEX010000168.1:0-7920 GCA_036257765.1 Bacteroidales bacterium | reverse complement strand
TGTAGCAGCCTGCTGGCAATCGGGTCTCGACTTCAGCAGTTACCTTCAGGTTTTTGCCGGTCTCTTCATTCAGGGTGATTACAGCACTGCCCTTGAAGCCTTCACTGTAATTGAGGAATCACTCGGAAATGCTACCGAAGATGAAGTTTATGCCTGTATTCAATTCCTTAAAGAATCGGAATATTTGGTGAGTGATGAAAAATTACCCCTGTATAGAGAACTTCAGAAGGTGGTAGAAAAATTCTGAATCACTGGTAAGTTGAAAAATACTTTATGAACTGGGAGCGTTCATACACTGAAGGATTGGAAATATTTTTGTAATTCAGCTTCCCCCTGAACTGATCAATTGTAAGAAATCCCTTTTTCTGCATCCATCTCTCAATTTCCGAATTTATAATGCGTACCTGATCATTTCCCTTTTCGTAAAGCACCGAGCAAATCTGCACAGCGGTTGCTCCTGCAAGTATCTGCTTAATTACCGCTTTCCCGTCATGAACGCCGGTAGATGCGGCAATATCAATTTTACTGACTTTATCGGAAATGATGCCCACCCATCGAAGAGTATGTCGCATATCGGCAGGTGTGCTGAATACTCCCGATGAAGTTATCTCCATTTTTTCTATATCGATATCTGGCTCGTAAAAACGATTGAAAAGAACAACACCTTTGGCCCCCCTTACATATAATCTGTTGACAAGGCTTACCATATTGGTAAAGTAATGACCTATCTTTACTGACACAGGAAGTTTGGTAACCTGCCGGATTCTGGAAATCAATTCTTCATACTGTCCTTCATATTTTTCCGAAGATTGTCCTATATCCGAGGCAATAAAGAATACATTTAACTCCAGGGCATCCGCGCCTGCGTTTTCAATGTCCTTTGCAAAAGATACCCATTCGGTTACCGACATGCAGTTAATGCTCGCTATTACGGGAATCTGTGTCGATTCTTTAGCGCCTTCGATAATTTTCAGATAATTGTCAAGTGCATCAGCTTTTGAATACCGTGTAATGTAATCATGCGCCTCGGGCGATAAACCTTCCTCCACAAGTGCACCAGATTCAAATTTGATCTGCTCTTCAAATAGTGATTTAAGAACTACGGCACCTGCTCCAAGATCTTCAAACTTTTTTATTTTATCAACTGAATTTGTTAATCCTGAACTACTGACAATCAGGGGACTTTTTAAAGTCAATCCAAGGTATTTTGTTGATAAATTGCTCATATATTTGTCTTCTAAGTCATCTAAGTCTGCTAAGTCTTATAAATATGCTAAGTTTGCTAAGTCAGTCTTCTATTAGTGCAGTCTAAAGTCTTTCTCCGAAAATCAGTGTGCCAATTCTCACCATAGTGGAACCGGCTTCGATAGCAAGTTTATAATCGCCCGACATTCCTATAGACAGTTCCTTAAATGCCTGATCGTCCCTGAAAAAGCTGTCCTTCAGCAACTGAAAGTACCGGCCCAGGTTAGCGAACTCTTCCCTTATCCGGACGCTATCATCTGTAAAAGTAGCAATTCCCATGAGTCCTTTAACCTTCACGTTGCTAAAATTCTGATACTCGCGGGATCCTAATATCTGAACCGCATCTTCATAAGTCATACCAAATTTTGTCTCCTCTCTGGCAATCCTGATCTGAAACAGGCAATCGATAAACCGGTTGATCTTTATGGCTTCTTTGTTGATTTCGGCAAGTAGTTTTATGCTGTCAACTGAATGTATAAGCCTGACAAAAGGAATTACGGCTTTAACTTTATTGGTTTGCAGATGGCCTATAAGATGCCATTCAATATCAGAAGGTAATCGAGGCTGCTTTTGTAAAAGTTCCTGTACTTTGTTTTCACCAAACGCTCTCTGGCCTTCCTCATATGCCTCAAGTATAACCTGCAACGGCATTTTTTTGGATACAGCGATGATCTTAACATTTTGCGGTATTTCTTTTCGCAATACGGCAATATTCTCTGCTATACCCATGAGTGTAATGTGTATAACAAAAATAATAAAAAAGTAACGAGTAATTAGTGACAAGTAACAAGTAACGAGTAACAAGTGGGTTACGGGTTTTGGGATTGAGTGTGTTTTAGGTACTCTATTCCAACTCGTCACTCGTTACTCGTCACTGGTTACTCGTTACTCGTTACTTGTTACTCGTTACTACTCACTCGTCACTTCTTCCACAACTTCTCCATCTCCTCAAGGGTTTTTCCCTTGGTTTCAGGAACGTACTTCCACACAAAGAGTGCTGCGATAATGCCCATTACTCCGTAGATCCAGTAAGAAAAACCATGATTGAATAATTCAGTTAACCATTGGTTATCGTTCATGATGGGAAAGGTGTACGATACCACCCAGTTGGCAATCCATTGGGCTGCAACCGCAATCGACATGGCTCCGCGGATGTTGTTCGGAAAGATTTCTGACAGCAAAACCCATGTTACCGGCCCCCAGCTCATGGCAAACGAAGCCGTATAAGTAAGCATGAATATCAGCGCTAACAACCCTGTGCTTCCCGAATAGAATGAAAATCCCAGAGCAATCATACTGACTGCCATTCCCAGTGCGCCGATGATCATAAGCGGCTTACGGCCGAAACGGTCAACGGTCACAATGGCAACAACAGTAAAAGTAAGATTTACAATACCTACTATTATTGTCTGAAGTAATGATGTATCGGTGGAAGCGCCCATATTCCTGAAAATGTTCCCTGCATAATACAAAACCACATTAATGCCGACGAACTGCTGGAATACCGAAAGCATAATGCCAATAAAGATTACAAAAAACCCGAATGACAACCAGGGTGCACTTTTTTCATGAATGGTTTCCTTAATCTCCTTCAGAATGTTTTTAGCTTCATCTTTACCGGCAATTCGGTTCAGAACATCCAATGCTTTGTTTTCTTTACCCCTGATCACCAGATAGCGCGGTGTTTCCGGAACAAAAAACAGAAGTAACAGGAAAATAGCAGCCGGGATGGCACCTGAGAAAAACATCCAGCGCCAGCCGGTTTCCGTAAGCCATTGTTCATTTCCCTGTTTGGCAATAAAATAGTTTACAAAGTAGATAACCAGCATACCGAAGATGATGGCAAACTGATTCCATGAAACAAGTTTTCCCCGTACTCCTGCAGGAGCTATTTCGGCAATGTACATAGGCGAGATCATTGAGGCGATCCCTACACCGATACCTCCAATAATCCTGTAAATAACAAATGAATATACAGGCAGAGTGCCAAAAACATTAAATGTTTCAGGACGCCAGGCTCCGATTGCCGACAAAAGAAATGCAATTGCTGCAATAATAAGTCCGTTTCGCCGACCAAATGATTTTGAGATAAAACCAGCGGCAGCGCCTCCGATTATGCATCCGATCAGTGCGCTGGCCACTACAAAACCCTTAATGGCGTCAGCTGTGTCTCTTAATCCTGCACCATCAACCGGAACATCCCTGCGAAGGAATATCACCGCCCAAACCGTTACCAGAGCAAGTATAACCGCAGATACGGCAATTCCTTTTTTTGCACCGATAAGACGAACGATCTGGGCTGAAATGATTATAAACACAATGTACATCACAAAGGCGAGAAGAATCTTATATTGGCCGATCAACTGAGAGGCATAGACCTGATTGGCCGCATCAAACATCCTGGTAATATAAAATTCTACAAGCGATTTTTCAGCGCCGTTCACCACTGCTGTGTCATACCCAAAAAGAAGTCCTCCCAATGTTGCAACCAGCGTAAGGGCCATTATATAAACCGGATTGCCTTTTTTAAAGGCAGATCCGGTTTGTGTGGAAGAAGTATTTATGAATGCCATGCTTAGATATACATATTAATAAGAGATTCAAAAAGTTCCTGCTTGCCGCTTGTCATTTTTGGTTCGCCATTCTTTAGCGCAAGTGCTGCAAGGTCTTCAAGAGTTAATTTACCCTGTTCAAATGCTTTTCCATTTCCATTGTCGAACGATGCATAACGATCTTTACGCAATTGAATGTAAGGTGATTTCTCAAGAATGTTATTTGCGATAGAAAGAGCACGAGCAAAGGCGTCCATAGCTGCTATATGGGCTATGAACAGATCTTCCGGATCGGTTGAATTACGCCGTATCTTGGCATCGAAATTGGTTCCTCCACCCTGAAAACCGCCTGCCTCAAGAATCACCAGCATTGATTCTGTAAGTTCGTAAATATCGATCGGGAACTGGTCGGTATCCCAACCGTTGAATGGGTCGCCCCTGTTGGCATCGATACTGCCAAGCATACCTGCATCTGCTGCAACCTGAAGGTCGTGCTGGAAACTATGTCCTGCAAGAGTAGCATGATTTACTTCGATGTTAAGTTTGAAATCCTTATCAAGACCGAAATGACGAAGGAATCCCACAACTGTTGCAGCGTCAAAATCGTACTGATGTTTTGTGGGTTCCATGGGTTTAGGCTCGATAAAGAACCAGCCTTTGAATCCATTTTTACGGGCATAATCTTTTGCAGCATGGAGAAACTTTGCCAGATGTTCCTGTTCGCGCTTCATATTTGTATTCAGAAGTGACATATACCCTTCGCGGCCACCCCAGAATACATAATTTTCGCCACCAAGTGCAATAGTTGCATCAAGGGCATTTTTAACCTGCAATGAAGCACAGGTAAGTACATTAAAATCAGGGTTTGTAGATGCCCCATTCATGTAGCGCGGATTTGAAAACACATTGGCTGTACCCCATAAAAGCTTTACGCCCGATTCCTTCTGTTTTTGTGATGCATAATCAACCATTGTTTTCAACCTGCTTTCATAATCCCTGAAAAGATTACCTTCCTCTACAAGGTCAATATCATGAAAACAATAATAAGGTATACCCATTTTTGTGATAAATTCAAATGCAGCATCCATCTTATCTTTTGCTTTCTGGATTGGATCTGAGCTATCGTTCCAGGGCATGGGACGTGTTCCGGGACCGAACGGATCGCTTCCTGAACCACAGAATGAGTGCCAGTAAGCTACAGCAAATTTGAAATGATCTTTCATTGTTTTATTGCCGACTTTCCTGTCTTCATCGTAGCATCTGAAAGCCATGGGATTTTTTGAATCCCAGCCTTCATACTTTATTTTTCCGATACCCGGAAAATACTCTTTTTTACCAACGGTTACTTTCATATGAATGTGTGTTTGTCTATTGTTTATATGTTATAATTACTAGATATTTGGTGTTCTGTGTTCTTCCAATTTATTTTTCCATTTTTCGTAAGCTTCGGAATAAGCTGTGGCATTCCTGCTGTCGGGATCCACTGTAGCAAGTTTTTTCAGTCCTGCAAAGGCTTCCTTTGAATTAGTGTAATATCCTGCGCCTAGTCCTGCACCCTTGGCAGCACCCTGTGAACCGTCGGTGTTATATAACTCGATAACAGCACCTGAAACTCCTGCCAGGCTTTCACGGAATATTTTACTGAGGAACATATTGGCATGCCCTGCGCGGATAACCGCCGGTTTGATGCCTGTTTTCTTCATAATCTCCATGCCGTAGTTGAATGCAAATACTATCCCTTCCTGAGCGGCTCTTGCGAGATGTCCCTTACCATGAATATTGAAATCAACCGGGCCAAAGTACGAACCTGTATCCTTGTTTCCCAGCATACGTTCGGCACCGTTTCCGAAAGGCAGGATAACTATTCCGTCGGATCCGATTTTAACTTTGGAAGCAGCTTCGTTCATTTCAACGTAATTGTCAAAGCAGCACATCCTTTTCAGCCATGAATTCAATATTCCGGTTCCGTTAATACACAATAGCACACCCAGTCGTGTTTTTTCATTTGAATAATTCACATGAGCAAAAGTATTCACACGCGATTGCGGATCATACCGCACCACGTCGGAAACACCATATACAACCCCAGATGTACCAGCAGTAGCGGCAATTTCTCCCGGTTCAAGAACATTCAGTGAAAATGCATTGTTAGGCTGATCACCGGCACGGTATGAAACAACTGTACCCGTATTAAGTCCCAGATCTCTGGCCGCCTGACTGTTCAGCTGTCCCTGACGTGAAAAGGTGGGGCGTATTTCTGGAAGCAAATCGGACGAGATGCCATAATATTTGAGGAGGAATTCAGCAAGCGTTTGCGACCGGAAATCCCAAAACATTCCCTCCGATAAACCTGAAATGGTGGTGCAAATTTCGCCGGTGAGTTTCATAGCAATGTAGTCTCCCGGAAGCATGATCTTATAAATCCGGCTGTAAATTTCAGGTTCATTCAACTGAACCCATTTTAGCTTCGACGCGGTAAAATTTCCAGGCGAGTTTAACAGGTGATCAAGACATTTGTCGGCTCCGTTTTCAAGAAAAGCTTTGTCACCAATTTCAACAGCACGGCTGTCACACCAGATAATCGAAGGGCGCAGCGGTTTGAGATCTTTGCCAATACAAACAAGCCCGTGCATCTGATATGATATGCCTATGGCTTTAATATCGGCAGTATGAACACCCGATGTCGCAAGAACTTCTTTCGTCGCAAGCCGCAGATTATCCCACCACATATCGGGATCCTGTTCAGCCCATCCCTGTTTAACTGCTTTGATAGGCATTTCCTGTTTCGGATAAAATGCCCCGGCAACGCTAAGGCCTGAGTTTACGTCAACAATACTGGCTTTAACTGACGAACTTCCGATGTCGTATCCCAATAAGTACATTGTAATAGGAATTATAGATGAATAATAAATCTAATTCAATTTAAAAATCAAAGATCAAATCCGCTGGCCACCTTACGATGCTTCTCGTATAACCGTTTATCGAATTTATATAGCTGGGCCGGTTTGTGATTTACTTCCCTTTCTTTCTCATTCAGCGGTAACAGGAATTCAAGCGGCCTGATTTTTTTTCTGAAATTCCGGTTATCCAGTTTTTCTCCCAGTATTGCTTCGTAAAGGTTCTGCATTTGACGGATAGTAAATTTTTTGGGAAGTAATTCAAAGCACACTGGTTCCGTCCTTATTTCTTTGCGCAAAAAATCCAATGCTTTTCCAATGATCCTGTTATGATCAAATATCAGATCCGGTATCTCATCAACCGGAACCCATATTGTTTTTTCAGTAATATTACTTTCGGAAATTTTTATGAGAGAATAGTAAGCAACTGTAACTACACGGTCGACTTTCAATCCACTTGTTTTGCGCAGCCAGCCAAGGTCTTCGTGTGGTGATAATCGGTCGGGGTTACTGAAAACACTGAATTGCTTAAGGTAAATATTATTCAAACCCGTCAATTCCTGCAATGTCCTTGCTGCAGAAATATCCAGATCTTCCGCCTCTGAAATGAGGCTTCCCGGAAGCTTGAGTTTATGTCCTTTGATTTTACTAAGGGGTATCTTCTCTCGTTCGATAAGAAGTACTTTAAGTTTTCGATCATTAAATCCAAATACAACACAGTCGACTGAAACATGCGGATTGAGACCAACTGTCTTTAATTTTTTCATATGACCAAATTAAAAAGAAGAAATAATATTTCCAAACTTAGCGTATATTTTACGCTAAGTTTTTTCAAAAAATGAATGTTAAAATGATTATGTTTGTGTGACACAAACTAATCTATAAATGAAAATCCAATTTTTAGGTGCCGCTCGTGAGGTTACCGGAAGCAAACATTTGATCATACCAGAAAACGGAAAGAAGTTATTGTTGGATTGTGGCATGTACCAGGGAAAGGGCATGAACACAGATGCTATGAACCGTAATCTTGGATTCAATCCTCCCGATATAGATTATTTAATTCTCAGTCATGCCCATATTGATCATTCCGGACTTATACCTTATATAGTTAAACTGGGTTTTCAGGGGAGGATCATATCAACACATGCCACCCGCGATCTGTGTGCCATAATGTTAGCAGATTGTGGTAAGATACAGGAGCATGATACTCAGGTGAACAATAAAAA
>DATAEX010000029.1:0-9061 GCA_036257765.1 Bacteroidales bacterium | reverse complement strand
AGGTTCCAGATTTATTATTTTGCTACCGTTGGGCAAACAACACCTAAAACCTTATCAGATAACAAATGAAGTTTTAACTGACACTACTACTGATTTTTTCAAGAATGATGAAAATGACCTTAATCTTTTCCCTGTTAAGGAAAGTAGAGATCCAAAAAAAACTGCTCCTGTCTTGCTCATTATTGAAGATCATCCGGATCTGAGACAGTTTATAAAAAATGAATTTGAACAAAGTTTTAATGTAATCGAAGCCTCCGATGGAACTGCAGGATTTGATTCAGCTATAAATCTCATACCCGATATTATTATAAGTGATATTATGATGCCGGGATTGAACGGTATAGAATTATGCAATCGACTGAAAACCGATGAGAAAACATCTCACATACCTATAATTCTCTTAACAGCCCGTGCTGCCAGTGAACAAGTAGTAGAGGGTCTGGAAACAGGAGCCGATGACTATATACCCAAGCCTTTCAGTATTTCTATCCTGCGTGCCCGAGTTCTGAATCTTCTGGCAACCCGCAGACTTCTGAGGAAGCAATTCAGTAAACTACCTGATATATCTCAGGTTACTACCACCACAAGCCTGGATCAGAAATTTCTGAATCGTGCATCAAGGTTTATTGAGAATAACATTAGTAATTCTGATTATGATGCTTATGCTTTCTCAAGTGATATGGGTATGAGTCGCTCCCAATTATACAGAAAGATACAAGCACTTACCGGTTATTCAGTAAATGAGTTTATACGCAATATGCGCTTAAAAAAAGGTGCAGAACTATTACTTACCACCGAAAATAGTGTTTCAGACATCGCCTTTGAGGTAGGTTTCAAAGAAATCTCCTATTTTGTAAAATGTTTCACAGATTATTACAAACTGAGTCCGTCGAAATACCGGGGATTCAGAGGCAGGAATTGATAACCAAGCATTTACCTTATTGTGTTCAATTCGCGTCCCCAATATAGTTAGTGTTCATTTTATTTCCATCGTTATATGGCTCCGCCGCTACCACCGCCCTGGGTACCAGGCGGATCACGAGCGAAGCGAGTAATCCCGAACAAAACTAATGTTGCCGCTCCATGCGGCTTTTTTTGTGACAATTCTAAGTAATCATTTCTTTTAACTTTTAGTGAGAAGCATTGTTTGTATTATGCAATTTTTCTTTTCCAAGGCTTGATTTGAAGTGTTTTCAGAAAACTTCTCAACAATTTCAACGAAATAAAGATTAGCCTTCTCTTCTCTGTGCTATTGATATCTTCCATCGCAAAAATATAGGTTGAATTTTTGTTTAACTAAAAACATAAGACAATGAAAAACCGTTCTATGCTTCGTTTTTGGCCTATTGGTTTTGTTGTTTTTTCTCTGATAATGGTTCAATGCTCATCTAAAGAAAAAGTAAGATCAGAACCGGACGAATCCGGTGATGTTGATTCCTGGAATTCGAGCATAGACCAAAATGCAAAAGATATGATAGAAAAAGGCAAAGCTGTCTTCCGCTTTGAAACTTTTGGAGATGAAGCTTTCTGGACGGATAAGCTTCAATTGCATAAAGCAATTGCTGATTCAAAACATGGAGGTTTAGGGGAAGGACTGACCCCGGAAGCTGCATTAGCCGCAGGCTTAAAGGTCGATTTAACAATTTTACCTGAGGTCCTGAAAAAGAAAATACAAGATGGCAAATTCCTTAATGATCCACTAGTTACGCTGGAATTATTAAAGTTAAATGCCGTAGTGGGCGTGATCGGAAAATTTGATGGTAATGGAAATTTGAGTTCTATTGGCGTTACATGTGCATCATGCCATTCAACCGTAAATAGTCCGACTGGCATTGGCAGAAGGCTTGATGGATGGGCAAACAGGGATTTAAACGTTGGGGCAATAATTGCTATGTCTCCTGATTTAAGTGCTGTTGAAGAACTACTCGGCGTGGACAGTGCCACGGTAAAAAAAGTACTTGCAAGCTGGGGTCCCGGAAAATATGACGCTGAACTAAATATTGATGGTAAAGCTTTCCGTCCGGATGGAAAATCGGCTGCAACTCTTATTCCTGAAGCTTTTGGACAGGCTGGTCATAATCTTCATGCATGGACCGGTGGCTGGGGAAACGTTACCTATTGGAATGCATATGTTGCTAATCTTCAACTGCAGGGTCAGGGAAATTTTTATGATCCAAGGCTGATGGATGCCAAACAATATCCTGTAGCTGCCAAAGCAGGTTTTGGGAACAAACGCAGCAAGACTGAAGATGACAAAATAACTGATAAACTTGCAGCATTGGATTTTTATCAATTAGCAATGCCTGCGCCCAAAGCGCCGGACAGTATTTATAATAAAGAAGCTGCAGATCGGGGACAATTACTATTTGACGGCAAAGCTAAATGCAGTAGCTGCCACGTACCTCCGACATTTGCCGAGCCAGGTTGGAATGCACACAAACCGGAAGATATTTGTATTGACGATTTTCAGTCAAACCGGTCGCCGGATAAAACTTACGTGACACAGGGATTAAAAGGACTTTGGACTCATATGAAAGGTGGATTCTATCATGACGGGAGATTTGCAACTCTGAAAGATGTTGTTAACCATTATGACGCGTGCAAAAACCTGGAACTTTCCGAAAATGAAAAAAATGATCTGATAGAATACCTAAAATCACTATAGCCTAAATCGCAGTGGCATCAATACAGAGCTCTCAAGTCAGACAGATGAATTTTAGCAGAATTTAACCAGTTGCTCCAGTTCATCAAGACTAACCGAATTGGGGTAAAACTCACCAAACCATCGGATGCAACGATTTGCATTCAGAGGTAGGCCAACCGCCGGGATTTTATATTTTCGACATTTTCGCATGCCCCAGACCAGTTCCGGGATGCATGCGATCCCTAGCACACCTAATCGTTGACCTTTTTTTCGGGAAATATTGAATAGTTCTTTTATATTACCGCCCATCCAGATGTACGGCTCCACGTTATTATTTCTCAAAATTCTGCCTGCCTGATTCTGAAAACATATTGAGGAACAATGCTTGCATTGATAATCAAAATCGTTTTTATCCGCTTTGCAATTGACATTCAAATTCCTTAAACAATAAGGCGTTAATGCAATTTTTCTATCTGAATTAACAAATTCAGCCCGAAACAGCCGGTTTGTCAGTTCAATCTCCAGCATATACAAATGATACTGTTCACGCGTTGTGCCAAGCCTTCTGTCCCAGATTTTTGACAGGGGCAGATTTTTTAAGTGATCTTCTGTCCTTATGGTAAATTTTTTTAATTCACCATCAATCAGATTCAGCCAATCCGAAATCATTTTACCATTTTGTGGATTTGCAGTAATCTTCCTTAAGTATTGTTTTTTAGATGAGAACTGATTTATGGTTTCGATAACATAACCAATATCCGGATTATTTTTAAGTAGCTGGTCTGCTAATCGCTTAATTATGTTATAATAATCATCGGTTGTAGAAGAATTCCCGAACAAGGAATAGGTTTTTCCTTCAATTGCAACATTCGGTATATCAGCAATATACATAAATTAGCTGAATTATAATTCAAATATAGTACCAATCTTGAGAATGATTTAATAATTTACGGTGCAATTGGTCACCAGCTATAATTGCGCCATTTTATATTAAGACTCGTGCATCTTATTCGTTTTTCAATCGTCTTATCAATAAAATTGTATATAATCGAAACGTGATAGCCATGATCAGAAACTATTTCATTATTGCGCTCAGAAATTTTCGAAAGCATAAGTTTTTTGGATTTATTAATGTTACCGGCCTGTCAATCGGAATAACATGTGCGCTTCTTATCACCCTGTTTGTGATCGACGAGCTAGGATATGATAAATACAATACAAAAAGAGACAGGATCTACAGGCTGATCAGTCACATCAAATATGGCGGCAATGATGCACATTATGCCGTATGTCCTGCTCCCCTGGGTAATGCGATAAGGGAAGAAATTCCTGAAATCGAGGATGCGGCCCGCTTCCGCGGATGGGGTATGTTCCTTGTAAAAAAGGAAAAAGAGAATTATAAAGAATTTGATGCGATCTGGGCTGATCCCAATGTTTTTAACATTTTTACCATACCGCTTCTGAAGGGTAACAGGAATACCATACTTACGGAGCCGAATACAATGGTGATAAGTCAGTCTGCGGCTCGAAAATATTTCGGCGAAGAAGATCCGATGAATAAGACGCTTGTTCTCAATGGCAATATGCTCTATACTATTACCGGCGTATACAAAGATATTCCACACAATTCGCATTTTCATTTCAGCATGATGCTTGCTATGAGCGGGCTTGAAGAAAGCAAAAACAATTCGTGGCTCAGCAATAACTTTCAAACCTATTTTCTGCTGAAAGAAGGTGCCGACCCTATGATCGTTAAAAAGAAGATCAATGAACTGATTTATAAATATGCCGCGCCACAGGTTGTTGCATTTACAGGCAAAACCATTCCGGAGTTGATCAGTCAGGGAACTATTTTTGAAGAAATCCCTGAACGCTTGCTGGACATTCATCTTAAGTCGAATGCCCAGGTACAATTTGAAGCCAACGGCGATATCCGTTATGTTTATATATTTTCTGCAGTTGTTATATTTATACTCCTGCTTGCCATCGTCAACTTTGTGAACCTGTCTACGGCCCGATCGGCCGACAGGGCGAGGGAAGTCGGGATCAGGAAAGTAATGGGGTCGGAAAGAAGGTACCTGGTTATGCAATTCCTTGCGGAGTCTGTACTCGTTACAATGATTGCTGTCCTGGTCGGCATTCTTCTGGCAAAACTGATGATGCCTTATTTCAATTCTCTGTCGGGAAAATCCCTTCAGCTTCCCAGCGGTAATATTTTATTCTGGTTGCTTGTAATTCTTCTGGGACTGCTTTCCGGTCTCCTGGCTGGTATATATCCCGCCCTTGTGCTTTCGTCATTTAAACCCGTCACACATTTGTCAGGCAAAATTGCATCCGGTAGCCGGAGCGCCATTATCAGAAGCATCCTTGTTATTTTTCAATTCACTATTTCCACAATTCTCATTTTTGGCACTATTACCGTGTATAACCAGATGAACTATATCAGCCATTTTAAACTGGGATATAATAAAGATCAGGTCATAATCGTGGACGCCAGCAGTATTAATCCTAACCAGGCCCGTGCGTATCGTGAAGAAGTTTTGAAAGATCCTTCCGTTGTTTCTGCCACAATTTCCGGATTTCTCCCTGTTTCGAATACGAACCGCAATAACACTACTTACTGGAAAAAAGGCGATCGTTCCCCTAGCGCTTCCGTGAACATGCAGACATGGCCGGTGGACCATGAGTACATAAAGACACTTGGAATGAAAATTGTTGCAGGCAGAGATTTCTCAAAGGAATTCCCGAGTGATTCATCGTCAATTATCTTAAATGAACGTGCAGCAAAACTGTTTGGATTTAAAAATCCGATAGGAGAGGAAGTCCAGGTTTTCGAGGGCACTCCCGATAATACGATAGATGAAAAAAAGATTAAAACATTGCGCATTATTGGCATTGTACAGAATTTCAACTGGGAATCGCTCCATACTGACATCGGATCGCTCAGCATGTATCTGGGAGAATCGAATGATCGTATTTCCTTCCGTTTCAACCCGGAAGAAACGAAACATGCGTTAAAAGTGATGGAAGACAAGTGGCGTGAGATAAATCCTGATTATCCTTTTGATTATACCTTCATGGATCAGAGTTTCGCACAGATGTATGCTGCTGAAAGCCGTACGGGAAGGATAATTACTTCTTTTGCGGTTCTGGCAATCCTTATAGCGTGTCTGGGTTTATTTGCCCTGGCTGCTTTTATTACAGAACAGCGATCGAAAGAAATCGGTATCCGCAAGGTGATGGGTGCTTCAGAAAGGAATATCATCGTGCTTTTTTCAAGGGAATTCACTTACCTTGTTTTGATCGCATTTTTATTATCCCTGCCGGTCGTGATTTACGGCATCAATTTGTGGCTGAGAGGCTTTGTTTATAAACAACATCCCGGTCTGCTTCATTTTGCCGCAGTGGGCGCCGGTGTGCTGCTGATTGCCTGGCTCACCGTGGCATTTCAATCCTTTCGGGCGGCTGCTTCCAATCCTGTCGATTCATTGAAATCAGAGTAACGAATGATATACTGATTTCATTGCTTATCTTACTTATAACACAATTATTACTTTGATTCTGGTCAAAGTAATACTGATAAACAATTATATTGTTTGATTTTCGTAACTTATTCTTTGCAAATAGTTTTTCTTGCTGAGATAATATCTGACTTTTGCATTGTTAATGTTAATGTTACAAAGTCAGATTTTATGAAACCCAAAATACTCACGGGAGTAGTTGTTTTAATGCTCTCAAATCTATTTTATTCATCAAATTGCCAGAATTACGATAGCACAAGAACTGCAAACCGGTTTGGTGTTGTGGTGACTCTTACTACAAAGGGGATTTCAACGGTTCCAAATCTGACTCTCGGCAAGCCTGCTGTAATGTTTGATATGAGAGCAGGGAAAAAATTGACTTTTGAACCGCAGTTTCGGTTTGCACTCGAAGGGAAACCATGGTCCTTTCTGTTCTGGTGGCGATATAATTTACTGAGCACCCAAAAATTCCGTTTAAATATCGGAATGCATCCTGCCATTTCTTTTAGAACAGTGACTGATACAACTTCTGAAATGCTGAAGGAATATATCCGGGCCGATCGTTATCTGGCAGGAGAAGTTTCGCCAGCTATTGTGCTTTCTAAAAATATTTCCATCGGAATGTATTACCTATATTCCCGTGGTTTAGAGAAACATATTACACGGAATACCCATCTGATTTCATTCAGAACAGGTATCTCGGTTAATTTATCCGATAAGTTTTATACCAGGCTCACTCCCCAGATTTATTACCTGATCATGGATCAATATAATGGCTATTATTTTAATTCCAGTTTGGTAGCAGGCCATAGAGACTTCCCCCTGTCAGTTTCATTTCTGATAAATAAAGCCATTGAAACTCATATCCCCGTGGGGGAAGATTTCCTGTGGAATGCCAGCCTGATTTATTCATTTAACGCTGAATATGCCAGGAAACGATAGAATTATGTTTTGATATTTGTTTGATGAAATAGTTGCAACTTATGGAAAACATTGAAACAATTTCTTTAAAAAGTATGTTGAGACAAGTCGCTAAAATTCCGGAATAATTGAATTTCATTAAACTATTGAAATATCAGAAACGATGAATAAAATATTCAAACGCAGACTTGGAACAAGTGGCCCCGAAGTATCTGCAATAGGTCTCGGATGCATGGGGATGACTTTTTCTTATAAACCTTTTCCCGACAGACACGAAATGATATCACTTATCAGGTCAGCCGTTAAACGGGGAGTCACTTTTTTTGATACAGCCGAAGTGTACGGACCTTACTCCAACGAAGAACTTGTAGGTGAAGCATTAGCTCCGTTACGCGACAAAGTGGTTATTGCAACCAAATTCGGGTTTAACCTCGATCCGGCCGGAGGTCCAAAATGGGTGGGATTGAACAGTCAGCCTGAACACATCAGGAAGGCGGTGGAAGGTTCATTGAAGCGCCTGAGAACGGATAGGATAGATCTGCTCTATCAGCATCGGGTGGATCCTGCTGTTCCCATCGAAGATGTTGCAGGAACAGTAAAAGAACTGATAAGAGAAGGTAAAGTAAAATATTTCGGTCTTTCGGAAGCCGGTGTTAAAACGATACGACGGGCACATGCTGTTCAGGCCGTCACGGCGTTGCAAAGCGAATATTCACTATGGTGGCGTGAGCCAGAGGCTGAAATAATCCGGACCCTTGAAGAACTTGGAATCGGATTTGTTCCTTTTAGTCCGTTAGGTAAAGGATTTCTTACCGGTAAAATCGATGAGAAGACGGCATTTGATCCGACTGATTTTCGAAGCAGTGTGCCAAGATTTACGGAAGAAAACCGGAAGGCAAATCAGTCGGTTGTAGATCTGTTAAAACAGGTAGCGGCTAAGAAAAATGCGACACCTGCTCAAATCGCCCTTGCATGGCTGTTGGCCCAGAAACCCTGGATTGTTCCCATACCGGGTACTACAAAATTAAACCGGCTGGAAGAAAATATTAGTTCCGCTGAAATAGAACTTTCATTGGATGAACTGAAAGAAATAACTGCAGCAGCCTCAAAAATACCGGTGCAGGGTGAAAGATATCCCGAAAGTTCCGCGAAACTGATCGATCGGTGATTATTTAAACAATTCTTTTAATAATTTCTCATCAACTGAATAGGAGGGATTGAAGGATTCCGATAGCATATAGTTCATTATGGAATTATAAAGTGCAACGGCTTCAGGTTTGCCAGTCATTTCATCCAGCCTCGACATGCAAACAAGTAATTTACCGTTCCCAACCGCAAATTCGAAAATAAGGCCCAGTTTATAATTTCTTTCAAGGTTATCAATAGTCTGTACTATAGGCCTGAATTCCTTGTCCGTTTTATTCAAAATTAACGGGTTGCTTGCCTTGATAATCGAAAACCATTGCCAATTAGTATGAAAATCCGTAGGGAATGAATTGAAAATCGGATGTTCCGGATCAGTTAATATCCCCAACGTGCCAGGCGAAACCGGTTTCTTAACCCATTCACTGATACCTTTAAACATACCGTAATTCCAGAATTCAGGAATGAACAATCCCCCTACGCTGTTATTCTTAACATCTGCATATTTAGGAAATAACAGAACTTTTTCACCATCCCGCAACTTTGCCAAAACATCATTGCTTAACCGGCTTGCAACAAAAATATCCCCGTTTGTTTTGGCCGTAAGGCGGGCCGGATAAACCCAAATGGAATAACTATTTGAATATCCGCTGCTTTTAAGTGATAAGGTTATTCTTAACTTATCAGAAGATTTTAAACTTCCAAGCGGGAATAAGATTTCGCCGGCATCCGTCAATCCCTTATTGGGTATCCTGATTTTTGGAAGTTCCCCTTCATGAATATTTTCCCCATTAATATCCAAAATTTTCCATATCAATGCTTCATCAAGAAT
>DATAEX010000025.1:0-5047 GCA_036257765.1 Bacteroidales bacterium | reverse complement strand
CGGAGCTCTTCCTCATTCTCCTGCAGTTCTAAAGTCATCTGCTGTGATTCAATGAGCAACTTTTCTGTACGCTCATTGATCTTCAGGTTTGATAGTGTTCTCGCAATGATTTCTCCAAGTTCTTTGAGTAGCCGGATGGTAATGTTTGGAATATGATCCTCGATCGAAGCGAATTCCATTACACCCTGAAGTTTTTCATCAGTTACAAGTGGTATCAGCAATAAACTCCTGGGTTTCTGATCTCCGATTAGCCCGGATGTTACGGTTACATAATCATCGGGTATTTCAGTGCGGTAAATGTAATCCATTTCATACGCACATTGGCCAATAAGGCCATAACCCAGTTTAAACTCGTTGTTGAAATACTTTTTCCTGTTATAAGCGAACGTGGCTGCAGAGTTCAGGATCTTCGTCTCATCATTGTACATGTAAATTGCGCCCTGAACTAATTTCGTATACTTTACAAGCGACTGGATTACCTGTGATGCAAGTAATTCGATCTTATTATGCTGCCTTAGTATGTGTGAAACGGCCTCCTTACCTTCAGCTATCCAGCTTTGTTCCGATTCCTTCTTTGTGTTTTCAAGAAGATTATCCCTCATGATTAAAAGCGACTCAGCAAGGATATCCTGATCAGTATTTATAGCAAGCTGGGAATGATAATCGCCCTCGCCGATCTTCTTGGCAAATTCGGCCATTGCATTGATACGGGTATCCAGATCCCTGATTTGCGTAGTGTATTGGTTTTCGATCCTGATTCTCCTTTTATCCAGAAGATAAGCTCCTATCACAAGAACAAACGGAGTCAGGTCGATAAGAAACAATAAAGGGTTACTTTTGTGGATCTCGCCGACACCGATGAAAGATACATTCACCCTGAATCTGATAAATTCAATAGTCCATGCAATTACAGGAACCGAAAGCCCTCCAAGCAAAGCGGTAATAAATGAATCCGACTTTACTATTTCAGTGATTATATTATTTCTGTTTTCTTCGTTCATGATTGTGCTGCAATGAACTTATTTATTTTTGGACCTGCTTCGGCGAATATCATCTCCATAATTTTTTCCATGGATTCATCAGGTTTCCTGAAGGCAGCCAATTCAAGTACTGCAATAGTCTCGTTATTGTATACTACAGGAGCCAGCAAAAGGTATTTGGGTGCGGAACTTCCCAGGCCGGAAGAAATTTTAAAATAATTCTCCGGTATATCATGAATTACTGTAATCGATTTACCTGATACTGCCTGACCGGCGAGAGTTTCGCCGTCTTTGAATGGTTCAGGCTTTCTGTCGGTAAGTGCATATTCACCACAAGGATTAAATACAGCATCCTTTTGGTTTCTCAAATACATAACACCCTGAACAAATCCCATTTCATGCGCCATACAGGCAAGAAGCTTATTACAAATGCCTGATGCGGATCGGGCAGAATTTATTCCTGATAGAACGGCATCCGTAACTTTCTTTATATCCTCATCCTTTACCTGCTGCTTATTCTCTGATTGTTTTTTGCGTTCGAATTCCTGTATTACCCCGGATTTCCCTGATTCAAATGCTTCTTTCCGGATATTCTCAATTCTGACTGGATCAGCAGCAACATAAGCAAAATAAAACAACAACATTCCGGTAAATAACACCGTGCTCATAAACAGTACGACCCAGCCTTCATTTTTTGCATCTGTCGTAAGCAATGTGTTCCAAAACGCAGCCATTGAGGAAAGCCATGTAATCACAAGTATGATTACCGCTAAAACACTTAGTTTTCTATATTTACTCAGGTTTATCATCGGTCATTTCAGCTTTTTCAGGTAGCTTATGATCTGATCTGTGCTATATACGAAATCCACTTTAGTAAGTTGCAGGGCTGATTGTGTCATCGTTTTCACCTCACATTCGTTTGGATCCTGAACAATGGTAATACCTCCGTTATCGTGCACTTTTTTTAATCCCAAAGCCCCGTCTTTGTTAGCACCCGATAGTATAATTGCTATTAGTTTTTCTCTGTACGCATTAGCAGCGGTTATAAACGACAGGTCGATTGAAGGCCTGCTATGGTTTACCGTTTCTTCTGTAGATAAAGCAATCCGGTTTGCCAGCTCAACATACATATGATAATTGGCAGGTGCAAGATAAGCCTTACCTGGTTTAAGAGTATCTTTATCGTATGGTTCTTCGATTGGTATATTCGCCTTAAGTGACAGAGCTTCCACAAATCCCGAGCGGATATGTTTCAGTCTGTGGAGACATAACAACAGGGGCAGAGGAAAATCCTTAGGTACGGAATTCAGTATCCTTGTGATTACCTGGAAACTTCCGGCTGAACCTCCTATTATTACTGCTTTATAAATCATTTCAACTGTCAGATTTTCTTTCGATATATACTTTCCGCCTCGTTCACCAGATCAAAATCTCTTGTAACACCAATACCTGTTATTTTTTCCCGTATACCAAGTGCAATGTGGCCGGCAACAGAAAGAGAACGGTACATAACCTGAAGAAGAAATTCCTGGCGGGTTGGGTTTGCATAAATCAGATTATTCCTGAAGATAATGAGCTTAACATTTTGAGGGGCATTTTCAAATCCGGTAGTTATTTTCCTGAATTCAACATCAGCTGTGAGGGCCTTGTTTCTTACAATATAATCTCTTTCATACCTGTAATAAGCAGAAAGATCCTTTTGTCCGTTGAACCTTTTATAATTTTCCTGTGATACTTCAAGTTTTTTGAGATCGTAAATACCGTCCCTGATCAAATTAAGGCTCCTGTCACTTAGTGAAGTAGCCAAAATCTGTACCTTATCCAGCGCATTGGCTTCAGAAAGCAAAATTACCAAAGACGAAAGCTCGGCGCCGGAAACGCAAACAGGAAGCCATATTTTTAATTTTCCGGGTCCTTTATCAAGATGTTCCGGGAAGAACTCTTCCCTGAGCCACCTCCATAATGAGGGATCCCTGAACATTTCAGTAGATGGAGCGGATGTTTCAAAGAGGAACAGATCGAAGAAATTTTTATCATCCTGCAGCTTCTTTATTAAACCTTCAGCCGAACCAATAGTATGCATATTCATTAATCGCTCAAGCCTCTGCTTGTATGACGTTAATGCATGGTTTGAAAAATCGTAATCGAATAACGACTTTATGACCTTATTGATTTCCCGTATGTCAACTATTCCCAATTCGGCCATTTGAAGCAAAATTTATGAATTTGACAGTTGCATTGTTACGATTTGTAACACGAGCAAAATGCTCACTGATCTCAAACGATTTTTTTCCGATCTTAATAGTTTCAGAAATCGTCAAATGACCGTTCTGCTGGAGTTCATTCCAAAAAGCGACATCTGTGTCCAGACTTCCTCCAAAGATCTCGTGATGTGATTTTCCGATTAGTTCATTTTGTTCACGGCCCAGGAAACGGCAAACATTTTCGTTCACGTTATGTATCCTTCCTTCAATTGTATATTCTATTACCATTAACGTACGGTCAAGTGCCTCCGCAATTCCCCTTAGTTCTTCTTCCCTGCGAGCCGATTCTTCCTGCGTGGCTTTGAGCTCTTCCATATTCTGCCGCATTTCTTCCTCCTGCTCAGCCATTTCAAGAGCCTGTTTTTGCGATTTTTCAAGTAATTCTGTAGTACGTAGGTTATTCCTGGTTGTAACCAATGTAGAACCAAGGCTGTATGCTACTTCCTGTGCAAAATCAATTTCATGATTCCTGAACTTGTTAAGTGAAGCGATTTCCACAACCCCTAATATCTCATTTTCATGTAATACCGGTACCAGCAAAAGATTTTTCGGAGGAGTATCACCTAGTCCTGAAGTAATGGTAATATATCCGTCTGGGATTTCAGTGAGGTTCATATAATGTTTTTCCTTTGCACACGAACCAATAAGGCCTTCACCTATTTTAATAGTTTGTTGCAGGTATTTTTTCCGGTTATATGCGAAGGTTGAGATAAGTTTGAGTACCGGTTCCTGCGTATCCGATTCTTCGTGAATAAATAGGCCTCCCTGAAGTGCATTCAGGTACTTGACAATTTCCCTGATAAAAGCATCACCCAGCATGTTGATACCACTGTTTTTTGTCCGCAAAATATCAGCAAATTTGGCAAGGCCTTCATTCATATACCTTCTCACCATATTATCTTCCTCGTTCCGGGCCTGCTTTTTATTATTTTCCAGTATCTTCTGCTGCAGCATGATCAGGTCATTGCCCAGTTCATCTTTCTCTCCGGAAACAGTGAGAGTCTGATCGAAATTATCCTGGTTAAGTGCCCGGGTAAAATTCAATTTGTCTTTCAATGACCCTACATGTTTCTGAAGTGAATCAATTACCACCTTCATATCGGCGTGGTTTCCTGCTTTCAGCTTGTCGTCAGGAAATTCTCCTTTTGATAACCTCGCTGTATAATCAGCGACTTTTTTAAGCGGATCGATCAGTGCAAAAAACTTTATAAAGGCTGTTACAAATAGCGATACCATGATAAGAGTTACAAGCCATCGCACAATGTCCCAAAATAAAATATTGTTTTTCACAAGCACAACTATCCTTGCGTTCAGCGCTGCGAAAGCTACGGTCAATTGGTTTATTGAAGCTTCCAGTTCAGGAATAATTCCCTGAACATCGTTATGACCCATCCTTTTTTCAATGGAAGCCAGATTGCCTGTATATACAATATATGAATCGATATCGTTAACAGCTATCCCTTCATCTTCGGGTGTCAGGCTGTTTCGTATTTCTTCTGCCAAAACAGAGATGTCTTGCAGAATCTTAACGTCTCTGTTAAGCAAATACTCACTTTCTAGCAGACTAATCTGATTTAACTTGTTGCGAATATCGGCATTACTTGCTGTTGCATCCAACATATTCCGGCTTAATTTCAGCCAATGGCTGACAATACCTTTGTCTTTGCTGCCCCTTTCATTCGTAATAAGAATCAGATTATTTATACCTGATTCAAAATTTGCAAGTACGGCTGAAAAATCATCCAGGGCAATTTTTGCTTTTCGCTCCAGTCTGTTATTATTTTTTAATGTCTTTAAGTTCTC
>DATAEX010000166.1:0-2826 GCA_036257765.1 Bacteroidales bacterium | reverse complement strand
TTTTTCAACGGGTATCTTACGTGCCGCGAATATAGGATCAGCCGCTGTAGCCACAACCCTGATGCCTGCATCTGAGTTTAACAGGGTGCTTAACGTCTGACGGACAAAAGCCGAATCATCCACAATCAAAACCTTTATGATTCCCATAGCGGCGATTTAATGCTTTTAGTTATGATATCTTTTTGAACCGGATCTCATATTACCTGACTTTGGTATAAATGGTGGGACGTATATGCTTTAGGGGCAATGAATTATAACCGGTAATAGATTCTGAATGCCCCAGAAATAAAAAACCGTAGTTCTTAAGACATTTGCAAAACAATCGCAAAATCCTTTGCTGTACCTCCCGTTCAAAATAGATAAGCACATTCCTGCAAAATACAATATCAAACATACCCAGATGCGAAAAATCCGATGACAGCAGGTTAAATTTCCTGAATTCAATTTTGGATCGTAATTCTGAACTTATCCTTACTTTCTGTTCGTATTCATTTTTGCCTTTTAATAAGTATTTCTGTTTATAATCAGGGGGAAAAGATTGGGTCTTGTCTTCAGTATATATCCCGACTACTGCATGCTGCAATACACTTTCAGAAATATCGGTAGCCAGAATATTAAAATCGACAAACTTCCTGATCGTCGCATATTCCTTTAATGTCATTGCAATTGAATAAGGCTCCTCGCCGCTGGAACAACCAGCACTCCAGATTGATAGTTTTTTATTCCCTGAAACCTCCAGGTATTTATCCAATCCCTCATTAAGTAAAAATTCAAAATGCACCGGTTCCCTGAAAAAATCCGTTTTATTAGTACTTACGGCATCTATCATTTTGGAAACTTCCTCTTTTTGTCCTCCTGCAGAAAGCACAAAATCCACATATTCCTTGAATGTCTTATGATGCAATGCTCTTATTCGTTTTTGTAACCTGCACTGCAACAACATTTTTTTATTTGAAGGGAGCTTAATGCCAAACTGACTCATTATGAAACTGCTAAGTCTCAGGAATTCCTTATCGCCGAGGATATAGGAACCATTAGTTTCATTATCCTGATCAAAATTATTCATGAGCGATCATGCTTACCTCAGATAATTCCTGAACACTCAATACGCGGTCAATATCCATTACCATGATAAATTTTCCGTCGTGTTCGATAAATCCCTCCAGAAATTCCGGGTTGTATTTTATTCCCAAATCTGGAACGGATTTAATACAGGCATACTCGTATTCAATTACATCAGTTACCTGGTCAACCAAAAGACCCATCAGCACATCATTGTCCTTTTTCGAAACATCCACTACAACAACCGTCTTATTTTCACTTTCCACATTGATTAAATTGAAACGCTTATGCATATCAATAACCGGAACTATGGAACCACGGAAGTTGATTACCCCCGGTACGAAATCAGATGCATTCGGTACATGGGTCATATGATCAAATTGTATTATTTCCAATACTTTATATACACTAATTGCAAAATATTCCGTACCAATTTTTACATTGATATAACTTATCTTCTTATCGATATCCATTGTTGCCATATCACTATTTTGTTACATGATTAAATAAGAAATTTGTATCCAGAATAAAAGCCAGTTTACCATCTACCATGATGCTTCCACCCGAGAAGTAGGGCTGATTAACAAACAATCCTCCGAGCGGCTTTATTACGGCCTGATGTTCACCGACAATTTCATCGGCAGTTAAGGCATATCTTCTCTCGAATTTATTAATGACGATCACCATGGTATCTTTCCTGTCAAATTCCGGGTATTTGAATTGTTCGCGCAATGAAATCAAAGGAATCGGATTGTTTTTATATTCGATATACCTGTTATCCTTTTTAAACAGTTTGTCAATTTCCGCCTTAAAACAGTATTCGATATCCATTACAGGTATCAGGATTATTGTATCAGCCACATCAACCATTAAGGTATCAATTATGGTGAGCGTTGTTGGAAGTTTCATCGTTATAGAGGTTCCAAGATCCTTTTCCGTAAATACTTCCAGGCTGCCGCTGACAAGATTGAGTTCCTTCCGGACGACGTCCATCCCAACACCTCTTCCGGAAACCATGCTGATATTTTCACTGGTTGTAAAACCCGGTTCCATAATGAAATTGAGGAGTTCCTGTTTTGATACTACCTGATCGGCCTGAATCAGGCCTTTTTTAATGGCACATTCCCTAACCCGATCAAGATTAATCCCACTGCCGTCATCCTGAACCTGAATTATTACGCTGGCACCTGAGTAAAACACCATAATTTTCAGCAATCCTTCCGGGGATTTACCTTTCCTCAGTCGTTCCGCTTCCATTTCAATGCCATGATCAATACTATTACGGATAATATGTTGAAGCGGACTTTCAATAGATTTTAAAATTGTTTTATCAATTTCGATTTCCTGTCCTTCAATTAAAAGGTTCACCTTTTTCCCCAGATCCTGTGAGAGATCACGGACCTGCCTTTTAAACTTTGACAGCAGCGAGCCTACCGGTACCAATCTTAAATCCAGGGCATTATTCCTGAATCCTTTGGTTAGTTTTTCTATTTTTTCAATCGAGTTGTTAATTTTCGGATCATGCAAGCCCGAAACCTGCGACTGTATAGTTGCGGTAAGTGTAACCAGCTCACTGACAAGGTTCATCAGTTCATCCAGCTTATGTGATGATACATTCACCATGGCGTCGCTTCGGGTTTGTTCAGCAGAATTATTCGCATTCGTCATTTCCGGTCTGATTTCCGGTACGACTTCTTTATCGGGCAATTGTTTTAAACATTCATTAAGATGTTGTTCCGGCTCTACCTTTTTCTTATAAAGTTT
>DATAEX010000012.1:0-5615 GCA_036257765.1 Bacteroidales bacterium | reverse complement strand
CCCTGGCGGGGTCGACTTTTCATAAAAATTTGAAGGATTAATAAAAAGATGTGATCCGATGAAAAAGGAATCAACAAAAGCAGGATGAAGTAGTATTCTGTTTTCGAGACCATTTCCAAATTCCTGAATCAGTAGTGCCTGATCGGAAACAATGTCATAGCCCATCCTGATCCCCTGGAACGTTTGACCTTTTATATAAAGGACCGATTCCGATCCGTTTTCAAATTCAAATTCGGGGCTACCATCTACCTGCGTGTATTCCGGGAAGTACCTGATGCCATTTACAAGGAGATCGTCAAGTCCGAGTTTTTGCCCGGTTGATATCCGAACATAGGATAAGGATGCAGAATGATTTTTATCCTGCGCCCGGATGCAGCCTGCAATCATTAATAAATAAACGGATAGAGCAAAGCTCCTTAAAACCGACATTTTCAATCAGATCTTCAAGGTGCGTTAAATATATTCATACTTTTTTTAAAACAAGATGATTTACTTTTTTTATTTGTTAGCGTCAGGATTGTAAATACATTTTTGTCAAAAGGCGCGGCTTTTTTGTAAGTTTACTTTACAATACAGCGCTGCTCATTAAATTTTGAAATAAATCATGGAACGAAGAACATTCATTAAGTCATCCGGCCTCGCTGCTGCAGGCGGAGTTCTGTTGAACCCTTCAGCCGTTTTTGCGAACAGGCCGGGCCAGAAATTGAAAATAGCGCTTATAGGTACCGGGATCAGGGGTATCGGATTCTGGGGCAAACCTGTTGCAGATCAGTACGGAGATATAGTTGAATTTACAGGACTTTGCGATATCAACCCGGGCAGGCTTGCACTGGCTAAAAAGTACATCGGCGTTTCCTGTAATACCTATGACAATTTCGATACTATGATGAAGGAAACCCGTCCGGATCTTCTTATTGTAACAACTATTGATGCCACGCATCATGAGTTCATCGTGAAGGGCCTGGAATATGGAGCAGATGTTCTTACAGAAAAACCCATGACTACTGATGAGGTAAAATGTCAGCAAATACTCGATGCTCAAAGAAAAACAGGGAAAAAAGTTCGTGTAGGGTTCAATTACCGGTATGGAACATTGTTTACAAGAATCAAAGAATTACTGGCTGAAAAAGCTGCAGGACGAATCACTTCGGTGGATTTTCACTGGTACCTGAATACGTTTCATGGTGCTGACTATTTCAGAAGATGGCACGGTTACCGGGAAAAAAGCGGAACGTTGTTGTTACATAAGGCCAGCCATCACTTTGACCTGCTGAACTGGTGGATTGATTCAGATCCCGTAGAGGTGAATGCTTATGGGAAGCTCGAACATTACGGGAAAAACAACCCATTCAGGGGCGAAAACTGCCGTAAATGCGATCATAGAAATGAATGTAAATTCTTTTTCGATATCACTAAGGATCAGCAATTGATGCAGCTGTATGTTGATAATGAGATTTATGACGGGTACATACGTGATAACTGTTTATGGCGGACCGATATTAATATTTTCGATAAGATGGCGGTACAGATAAAATATGCAAATGACGTTCAGGTAAGTTATTCTCTGACTACTTATTCGCCTTATGAAGGACTTACCATTGCATTTAATGGCATGAAGGGAAGGATCGATTCATGGCAGGATCTTCCGTGGAGAACAGAAGAAAGAGTAAGTCAGGCTGAAAGGCATGCCCGTGAAATGAACCAGGAGTCAGAGGAAGATTCATCGGCTTATGATGAGATTATTTTATCAGAGAATTTCGGTAAATCGGAACTAATTAAAGTGCCTTTTGTACGGAGCGGTCATGGAGGAGGTGACCGGAGACTTCAGGATCAGATTTTCAGAAATCCGGATATGCCGGATCCGCTGAAGCATGCTGCCGGACTTCGTGACGGAGCGATGGCAATACTGATTGGCATTGCTGCCAGAAAGAGCATCGATGAAGGTCGTCCGGTGAGAATTGAAGAGCTGACTGATCTGAAGCCGGGAGTGCAGAGATCTAGTTCCATATAGTTTCATGTTGTTTCATGTTGTTTCATATAGTTTCATGTTGTTTCATTTTGCTTCATATTTGAAACTATGTGGAACTACTGAAACCATCTGAAACCATTGAAACCATTGAAACCATCTGAAACCATGATCTATAATGCCTTGCCGCCAATCGTTCGCGGTAATGTCATCAAACTGAATATAATTAAGTTCTCGAAGTGGTTTTCACTGGTAATGCCAATTATTGTGCCGTTTTACCAGTCGAACCAGCTTTCAATAACCGAGATCATGCTGTTGAAATCGGTTTACTCCATAGTTGTTGTCATACTTGAATTGCCCAGCGGTTATATTGCCGATGTGCTCGGACGTAAAAAGACTTTGATAGCAGGCTCATTTTTAGCAGCTGCCGGTTTTATCATCTATTCATTCAGCCATTCCTATTCAGGGTTTCTTCTGGCAGAAATTGCACTAGGGGCAGGTCACAGTTTTGTTTCCGGCGCCGATTCAGCTATGCTGTACGATACGCTGGCTTCACGTGACAGGCACAGAGAATATGCTAAGTATGAGGGGTTGAATGCATCCGTGGGGAATTTTTCAGAGGCCTTTGCCGGGCTGGCAGGAGGGGCAATTGCATTGATCAGTCTGAGGCTGCCGTTTTACTTTCAGGCAATTATAGCTTCAGCAGCTATTCCTGCATCGATTACACTGGTTGAACCTGCTTTTTCCACTCTTAAAAGTTGGGAAGAACGAGGCGGCTGGAGAAACATATTGGAAACCGTCAGACAAATAGTATTTAAGGAAAAGGATCTTCGGTTTAACCTGCTTTTTTCATCAATAATTGGTGCTGCAACATTACAAATGGCGTGGTTTGCGCAACCGTTATTTGAAAAAATGCTTCTTCCGCTGGCACTTTACGGTACAGTATGGACTGCACTGAACCTGATCACAGGTGGATCTTCGATCCTTGCCCATCGGATAGAACAGGGCATGGGTGAAAAGATCACAATGGGTGTTATTGCCTTTTTTATTCCCCTGATGATGATCATTTCGGGAATTATACCGGAATACATGATTATTCCGTTGCTTGTAATGTTCTATTTTCTGAGAGGGGTGGCAACTCCGGTGCTAAAGGATTATATCAATCGGCATACCCAGAGTCGTGTCAGAGCTACTGTGATGTCGCTGCGTGATCTTACGATCCGGGTTTTTTTTGCAATGTTCGCGCCGCTGGCAGGATACTTTACAGATCATTACAGTTTAGGAGCAGGGCTGGCGATCTCAGGAGGATTGATTCTGTTCCTGGCTTTAACAAATCTTTGGCTTTTTCTAAAAAATATGCAGCTGTAAATACTCGTATTGCGGATTAGAATCTTTAAAAATACTCTTTTTTTTTGCATCTTTATTTTTCATAATCCTTAACCACTGAATCATGAATAAAAACTTCACAACAGTATTGATCGCTATTCTGATAAGCACCGGACTTAATGCTCAGCTTTCGGTTGCAGATCTGTTGACAGAAAATCTGGTTGATCCTGTGGGAATCGATGCCTCTCAGCCACGATTTTCCTGGAAAATCCAGTCGGACAAAAGAAACACCCTGGAATCGGCCTATGAAATAAAAGTGATTTCAGGTAAGCAGACAATCTGGAACAGTAAAAAAACAAATTCCGGTCAATCGGTACATGTTGTTTATGAAGGACCTGCACTTGAATCAGGTAAAAAATATTCATGGCAGGTAAGGGTATGGGATAATAATAACAGAGCATCAAAATGGAGTCCGGTGGCCACATTCCGGATGGGAATGCTGAACAAATCCGACTGGAAAGCTAAGTGGATTGAACCGGGATATCAGGAAGATCAGGCTATGCGTCCAAGTCCGTTATTACGAAAACAATTCTCAGTTACAAAAAAGATAGCATCTGCAACTGTTTATATTACGTCACATGGAATGTATGAAGCATTTATAAATGGCAGGCGCGTCGGTGATGCCTGGCTGACTCCCGGATGGACAGCATATAAAAAACGATTGCAATACCAGGTTTATGATGTCACACCATTATTGACAAACGGAAATAACGCTGTGGGCGTTATGCTTGGGAACGGATGGTACAGGGGTATTATTGGATATGCAAACAATATCAATTATTATGGGAAAGATATTGCATTATTATGTCAGATTGATATTATTTACTCCGATGGAACGACCGAAAGTGTTATATCCGACGGCTCCTGGAAATGTTCGACCGGTGAAATAAAGTACTCGGAAATATATAATGGTGAAATACAGGACGCAAGGCTTCAGAAAACCGGCTGGACACTTCCCGGATATACCGACTCAGACTGGCAGACCGTCAAAGAAGTCGCACATACTATGGATCTTCTGGTGGCTACCTGTAATGAGGTTGTGAAAAAGCATGAAACATTTGTTCCGGTTAAAATATTTAAAACTCCTTCCGGTGATCAGGTTATCGATTTCGGGCAAAATCTTGTGGGATGGGTTCAGATGAAAGCATCAGGCCCGGCTGGTACAAAAATTACCCTATCGCATGCTGAAGTGCTGGATAAGGAGGGAAATTTCTATATTGAAAATCTAAGACAGGCAAAAGCACAGGACATTTTTTATCTGAGGGGTGAAGGAACGGAGGTCTTCGAACCTCATTTCACATGGCATGGATTCCGATACCTCAAAATAGAAGGATACCCGGGAGAATTAAAACCGGAGAATTTCACTGCAATTACACTTTACTCTGATATGAAGTCTTCCGGATACTTTACTTCTTCGAACAATCTCATCAACCTGTTGCAGAAAAATATTCAATGGGGACAGAAGGGCAATTTTCTTGACGTACCGACCGATTGTCCTCAGCGTGATGAACGGTTGGGATGGACAGGAGATGCCCAGGTTTTCTCGAGAACCGCTTCATTTAACATGAACGTAAACAGCTTTTTTGCCAAATGGCTGAAGGACCTGGAAGCGGATCAGATAGAAGGCAGGGTCCCTTTTGTGATACCTAATGTATTGGGCTCAGGTGCGGCCAATAGTGCCGGTTGGGCTGATGCAGCTACCATAATACCCTGGAACATGTACCTTGTTTATGGCGACAAAAGTATTCTTGAACAGCAGTATCCCTCGATGAAGGCTTATGTGGAAAGCATAAGAAAGGTAGCAAAGGATGATCTCTGGAATACAGGGTTCCATTTTGGCGACTGGTTGTTTTATCGTCCGGATGATGATAATGACGGACGTGCCGCCGTTACTGATAAATATCTGATTGCGCAATGTTTTTATGCCCATTCTGCCCAATTATTGATCAATGCAGCTAAAGTTCTGGGAAAAACTGAAGATGTCTCGTTTTATTCTGCTTTGGTGAATAAAATTAAAGCTGCATTTCTCAGGGAATATATGACTCCGAACGGAAGGCTGGTTTCAGGTACTCAGACTGCCTATGTGCTTGCACTTAATTTCGATATGTTACCTGAGGAATTGCGTAATCAGGCAGCAGACCGGCTAGCTGAGAATATCAGATCATACAATATTCACCTTACAACCGGATTCCTTGGTACCCCTTATTTATGCCATGTGTTAACGAGATTCGGGCATAATGACCTTGCTTACGAGCTTCTTCTT
>DATAEX010000006.1:0-4557 GCA_036257765.1 Bacteroidales bacterium | reverse complement strand
AGAATTCAACCCGATCGTTTTAAGCATTATTTCAATTTCATCCCTACGGGGACCAGTATGTCTGAAAGCAAAATGATCGTTATTCATTGATTTTAAATCAGGTAATTTTAATTGTAAAATAATTAACTATGCATTAAAGTTGAGGTGATCGGTCATTTTAAAAAAGGATTTGTATCATGTTCATGTCCGATTGTTGTCTGTGGGCCATGGCCAGGCCATACAGCTGTGTTCCGCGGAAGTATCATCAGCCTCTCTCTGATTCCATTGATCAGTAATTTATGATTTCCACCCGGTAAATCGGTACGGCCGATGCTTCCATAGAAAATTACATCACCACAGATCAGGAAACTGTCATTTTCCGAATACAGGCATATACTTCCGGGCGAATGACCAGGAACATGAATGATTTTTATTTCAGAATTACCAAATGTATAGATTTCACCGTCTGAAATAAACCTGTCAGGTAAAGGTGATCTTTCCACAAAAAAACCAAAAATGCCTGCATATTTATCGATGTGTTCTATTTGGTTCAGGTCGTCCCGGTGCATCAAGACTGGGCAATTAAAAACAGACTTAATCCGTCCAAGCCCCAATACATGATCGAAATGGCCATGAGTAAGGATAATACTTACAACCTTTAGATCATTGTCACTGATATAACCTGTGAGTTCCTGCTCCTGAGGGCCAGAATTACATCCCGGATCTACTATAACACATTCGAGCGATTGATCATGAAGAACGAAAGAGTTTACACCAAGTTCATTAAAAACGAATCTTTTAAGGGTTATCATCAGTTAAGGTTTATTGTTTACCGCCAAGCATTGGAACAAAGATGAACGATCCGTGTTCTGTTTTTCTGAACTCATTTTCATCCAGCTTTTCAAGAAGAGTCATTACCTGCGATTCATTACCTCCAACCGGAACGACAAGTCTGCCGCCAATTTTAAGCTGTCCGAGAAGCTTTTCAGGAATCGAAGGAGCAGCCGCAGTTATCAGTATTCTGTCAAACGGTCCGTAGGTTGGCAGGCCCTGATAGCCATCACCATAAAAGAACCTGACCCGGTAATTAAGTTTTGCAAGAAGGATCTGAGAAGCGATATAAAGTTCCTTCTGTCTTTCGATTGTATAAACATTGGCTCCCATTTCGGCAAGAACAGCAGCCTGGTATCCCGAACCCGTGCCAACTTCAAGCACTTTCTGCATGGGTTGGACCTGGAGCAATTCGGTTTGAATTGCAACGGTAAAAGGTTGCGAAATGGTCTGTCCCGAACCTATCGGAAATGCATGATCGCGATATGCAAATTTTATGAATCCGCTGTCCATAAATAAATGGCGAGGCACTCTCCCGATTGCGGCAAGTACATTTTCGTCCTTTACTCCTTTCTGTCGGATTTCGTCAACCAATTTTCTGCGTAATCCTTTGTGCTGAAAGCTATCTTCCATATACCGGCATTTTGCTGCGGTTTTATGAACAAAATTAGTTGATAAGTTCGATCTAAAAAAAATATCCACTGTTTCTAAATAAACTATGTTTGCTTTAAATGCCGGGTGAATAATGAAAGTAGGAATCGCAGGCTCATTTTCAGCTATCAACAGGCATGTTTGCGTTCTGGAAAAAATTAAGAATGTTGCGATTTCGGGTTGCTGGACGGTTAATGGCCAGCCGGATATGGCAACTGAACATGAAACGGGTTCTCAGCTGAAGCCCGAAAAAATCATTGAAAAATCAGACGCATTAATTATTACCGATCCGGGTAACTTTTATTATGATCTGGCAACAAAAGCTTTGCGTAATGCAAAGCATGTTTTCATTTACACTCCTGTTCTAAGAACCGTCAATGATGCATTTCAGTTAATAAAGCTTGGCAGTGAAGCGAATGTAATTCTGAAATGCGGAATGACAGGTAAATACGGCATTAACGGCCTTATTAAAAATATTTCCGATCTGAAGCAAATCAACATGATCGAATTTCAGCACTCGATCAGAATTTCCGGAGGATCATGGCCCGATCTGTCTGATATTCTTCTGGGCGATATGGAGATCATAAGCAGACTCATCCATGCAAGAAACACATCGGTTAAAGCAAAAGGAATATGCATGCTTTCACAAAAACCAGAAGTAATTAATGCACGCCTGGAATTTGACAACGGCACTTCCGTAAATTATTATTGCAATACAGTAAGCACACGAAATGATCATTTTCTTACTCTGGTATTGAAAGAAAGCATTCTCAATTATAATCTTCTCAATAATGAACTTTCAGGCTGGCATAAAAATCATTCTGACGTTAAAGATGAAACTCCAATATTTATAGAAAATAGAAGGATTGAAATAAGCGATTATCTGTTTGATGATCTTTCTGCTTTCTTTGCAATAATTCAATCGGGACCGGCGTTTCTTTCAATTTACGATAATGGATTTGAATCGTTTGTTCTCACCGACAGGATTCTTGAAAAGGTATCAAAAACTCTTGTTCAGTTCGCCTGATATTCCTATTTTGCCGCCGGGATTGTCTCAGATAATATGAATAAACGACTGCAATTAATAAAATACCTTATTTCCGACATCATTACTGCTATTGCAGCATGGTGTGTGTACTACTATTACTGGAAGTATAGCCTGCTCAATACGAATGCAGATTTTCAATTTATAGACGACCTAAACCGGTTGTTCTTACCCGGTGCCTTCTGCGTTCCATTTTTCTGGCTATTTATTTATTACCTGGGAGGCTATTATAATGATGTTATAAGAAAATCACGATTACTCGAACTCTGGCAGACTTTCGGAAATATCTTCATGGGTTCGGTGATACTTTATCTCCTGACCCAAATACACGAAACTTATCTTATCGAACTTAAGGGACCGCTTTCACCCTTTCTTACGTTGGTGGCTTTTCAGTTTATATTTACTTATATTCCAAGGCTCATAATAACAACAATAACCACCCATAAGGTACATTCCGGAAAAATTGGATTCAATACCATACTTATAGGAAGCAATTCCAAAGCTTTTGAAATCTTCAACGAAGTCACCGGTCAGAAACGAAGTAACGGAAATATTTTTATCGGTTTTGTCAGTGTTAACAAGACAACCAGAAACGTTATGGAAAAATATTTGCCTTACCTGGGAAAAATTGAAGATATCCACAATATTATAAGGGATAAAAACGTTGAGGAAGTAATTATTGCAATTGAATACACTGAACACGATATGATCAATCTTATAATTAACAAACTGATCAACGTTGATGTGGAGATCAAGGCTATACCCAGTTTGTATGATATACTTACAGGGCGAGTCAGGATGAGTTCGATTTTAGGTACCCCGCTTATTTCAGTTTCTCATAATCCCATGCCGGCATGGCAACAAAATACCAAAGCATTCCTTGATCGCTTTATTGCAGCTTTCGCTCTGATAATTACTTTTCCGATAAGCGTTTTTCTGGCAATCGGAATAAAGCTTTCTTCTAAAGGACCAGTGTTTTATAGCCATGAAAGAGTAGGCAGATACGGAAAGCCCTTTTACATTTATAAATTCCGATCAATGTATGTTGATGCAGAAAAGGACGGACCTGAACTATCATCAAAATCAGATGACCGTGTCACACCCTTTGGACGGTTCATGAGAAGAACCCGGCTTGATGAAATACCTAATTTCATTAATGTTCTTCGTGGTGAAATGTCGCTGGTAGGTCCTCGTCCCGAACGCAAGCATTATATTGAGCAGATAGTTCAAACGGCTCCCCATTATCTTCACCTTCTTAAGGTGAAGCCTGGCATTACGTCGTGGGGGCAGGTTAAGTATGGTTATGCTGAAAATGTTGATCAGATGATTCAACGGTTAAAATACGATCTGCTTTATCTCGATAACATGTCGCTTTTTGTTGATTTTAAGATTCTGATTTATACATTCCTTACCATTATCAAGAGGCAAGGCATTTAGGTACTTTGATGTCAGAATCGGAACAGCAAAGTGAATCACATGCAACCTGCTTAGACAAATGAAGAGGACTTTCATTGCCTTTGACATCACACCTTCAGAAGCAGTCAAGGAAGTATTTGAAACTGTAAGGCATAAATTACGAAATGAACGTATTAGCTGGACCGATCCGGACCGGCTTCATATCACATTAAAATTTTTGGGTGATACCACCGAGGAAAAGATACCTTCTATTGTAAGTGCGGTCAATGCCACCGTCAGGCCTTATGATCCGTTTAGAGTGATCCTGACTGGTCTGGGTGTATTCAGGAACATTCACGATCCACATGTAATATGGATGGGATGCAGAATTGAAAATTCACTTGTTACTTTCAAACAAGAGTTGGAAGCTGCCATTGGTGCCCTTGGATTTGAAGTTGAAAAACGAACATTCTCACCTCATCTCACGCTGGGTCGTATTAAATTGATAAGACAAACCAATCATCTTTCGGAAATTCTTACAGCTTATAAAGAAAAAGTATTCCAGGAATTTATGGTCACTGACCTTATTTATTACGAAAGCAGGCTAACGCCATCAGGTTCAGTGTATACTCCGATTGATAAATTTACAATTGACC
>DATAEX010000003.1:0-13990 GCA_036257765.1 Bacteroidales bacterium | reverse complement strand
ATATGTTCAAAGGACATCCCAAAGGACTATATGTGGCCTTTTTTTCTAACATGGGTGAACGATTCGGGTTTTACACCATGATGGCATGCCTTGTTTTCTTCCTGCAGGCACGTTATAATCTGACAGCTGATAAAGCAGGTGATTATTACAGCTGGTTTTACTTCCTTATTTATGGTTTATCCCTGGCAGGTGGATTTATTGCCGATCGAACTCAAAACTATAAGGGCACCATACTTACCGGTATCGTCACAATGCTCATTGGTTACGTGTTCATGTCCGTGCCAAATATGGGTTTGCCGGTCACTTTGAGTGGATTGTTTATAATAGCCTTTGGGAACGGACTATTCAAAGGCAATCTGCAGGCACTGGTGGGACAATTATATGATGATCCCAAATATGACCGGTTGCGAGACTCAGCTTTCAGCATTTTCTACATGGGCATAAACATTGGAGCCTTTTTTGCTCCAAGTGCTGCCAATGGGATTCGGAACTGGTTTCTGCGGACGCAGGGATTCACTTACGATGCCGACCTTCCTGGTTTATGCAATGCCTATCTGGACGGTGCACTAAAGGATACTGCCATTCTGCAACAGCTTGCGGATAAAATGAACGGTTCACCTGTTACTGATCTGGTTGCTTTCGCTGAAAGATACATGAATGCCTTCTCAACCGGCTATAATTATGCATTTGGAATTGCTGCCCTTGCAATGATAGTAAGTCTTGTAGTATACGTTCTGTTCAAAAAAATGCTTCCCGACAGGAAAAAACAGGTTTCAGCCGATAAGAAGATCGTAACAATGCCCAGATCCGAAGAAAGACAAAGAATTATTGCTTTATTACTAGTTTTCTTTGTTGTAATTTTCTTCTGGATGTCATTCCACCAGAATGGTCTTACATTGTCGCTTTTTGCAAGGGACTACACCGTGAAATCTGTCGATTCGTTTACCAATATTTTCTTTGATCTCAGATCGTTTTTATCATTGATTGCTGCAATTTTTGGAATCGCCTTTCTTGTCGGCAGAAAATCCACATCGTCTCAGCGTGTATTGGGTGCTCTTTTAATGGCAGGAGGCGCCATACTTACATGGACATTTTACAGGTCGTTTGATAACAATAATCCTATTGAACCTGAAATTTTCCAGCAATTCAATCCGATTTTTATAGTTTTTCTGACGCCTGTGGTAGTCAGTTTGTTCGGATATTTAAGATCAAAGGACAAGGAACCATCTTCTCCCAGAAAAATAGGTATAGGAATGGTGCTCGCCGCCTTTGCGTTCCTGATTATGCTTATGGGGTCGCTGAATTTATCCTCACCTGCAGAATTAAACGGAACCCCGGCACCTTATCGCATTTCCCCCTATTGGCTCATAAATACTTACCTTATCCTTACAATAGCAGAGTTATTTCTGAGTCCTATAGGAATTTCCTTTGTATCCAAAGTGGCACCCCCGAGGTTTCAGGGACTGATGCAGGGCGGATGGTTAGGTGCTACGGCTATCGGAAATAAACTGCTGTTTGTTGGTTCTTTCTTATGGATAAGAATTGAATTATGGCAGCTATGGTCCGTATTCATTATTTGCTGCCTTTTATCCGCGGCGTTTATCTTCAGCATACTGAAGAGGTTGGAGAAGGCGACAAAGTAAACAATGGCCCTGGCCTCTGGCTAATTTCTGATTTCTAATTGCCTCAATGGCTGGCTGCTCCCTCCGGAACAATTAGCCTGTCGCCTGCATCTTTTGCTACCTGACGATACCAGGATTCATCATATCCGGGTTGTTGAACCTTGGGGTTTTGCTGACCTTCGACCTTGGTTTTTACGTTGCCGTCCATGAATTTGGTAAAGAGAAAACCATACAGGTCTTTCCATTCGGCAACTGTTTTTTCGCCGGCTTTCACTGAGTAGTCGGTAAGGTATTGTTGAGCCTTTTTTGGTGATTTCTTATACAATTCGGCAGCAACCTTATCAACCTGAGCTGTTTCTTCTAAATATGAAACTTCCAGTTTCTTCTGCCTTTCCTGAATAAAAGGTATCATATAATTATACCGCGTGTAAGCAAAATTCGATACCTGGTTGAATACCCAAAAAGCTGCATCCGGGTCAAATTCCATCATTGCTCCGTTTCCCACCGAAAATGAAGGAGGTACTACGGTTATTCCGCAATACATAGGGGAATATACAGTACTATATGTATCATCCACACCAAACCAGAGAATTCCTCCGACCGGATCCGGCAACCATGAACGCGATTGGGCAATGAATGAAAATCCGGTCTGCTGGGTCGAAATAGCTCTTTCGTTTAGATATGTCTTTCCGTCTACAGTCCATGTCATCGGGCGCCATCTTACTATTGCTTTATTAGGACCTGCCCCGACATCCTTTGTCATATCAAGGTCAGTTCCCTGGTAATAATCACGCATCATATTCATTACATCCTGTACTTCAAGTTTTTTGTTGGCTTTTACCCATAAAGGAAGGCGATTACTAAGATTATATCCTTTGGCATAATCCGAATACTGGTCCATTCCATCAGAAATTTTCCTGAAGCCCGACCATACCCTGGCATCACAGAATCTTGCACCATCAAAGGTTACAGGAGCATATGCGTCTGAAAAACTGAATTTTTCATCAGGACCGTTGTAATACCCTTTGCTGCGGGCAAATTCAATCACGTCTTTTGAATACATACAATTTTCAGGATCATTAAGTGGGAAAGTTGTAATACGGGATTGGTTGGCATGACCGCATACATAACCGTCAGGCACACGGAGGGCAACCCAGACGGCTCCTTTATTATCAGGTCCTTTTCCGATAAGTTCCATTATCCAGACTTCATTCGGATCGGCAATTGAAAATGACTCGCCGGAACTATAATAGCCATAGGTCTGCATAAGATCATCGATTATTTTTATCGCTTCACGGGCTGTCCTGGCACGTTGCAATGCAATGTAAATAAGACTGCCGTAATCCATAATCGCGGTACTATCCTGCAATTCCTCGCGGCCTCCGTACGTTGTCTCACCAATAGAAAGCTGATGCTCATTCATATTCCCGACTACCGAGTAAGTATGCCTTGCCTGTGAAATTTTTCCAAGGAACTTTCCGGTATCCCATTCATATACATCGAGCATAGCTCCGGCAGGATAGTCTTTTGCCGGCCAATGATACAGCTCCCCAAAAAGCACGTGTGAATCAGCAGAATATGATATCATCGTCGATCCATCTTTTGTTGCGCCTTTTGTAACAAGAAAATTTGTACAGGAATAAATATTTTCAGCTGTGAAAATTAATATTACAATAAGTGTAGCAAGAAATTTATTTGTCATATCTATGAGAATTTGCTGATAAAGTTAATATTTAATACTTGATGATTAATTGATCAATATCAGTAAACATCGTAATAAAATTAATGTTCCTTGAAGGTTTTAGCTTTTTTAACATGCACATTGAAAGCATTGAAGCAGGTTAACATTTTTTTGGGGTTTTTAACATCTTAGTTGATATTAGTGCATGGTGAACCAGTTATTTTTGCATTGAATATGGAGGTTGAACAATTGAGCATAAGCAGAAAGCTAGAGTTGGATTTTCATAATTAGTAGTATTAGTTAATAATTAGTTTGTTTTTTTGTAGTTAGGGTTAAGATGGGTGAGATCCGTGGGTTCTCACCCTTTCTTTTTATTTGATGATTTGATGATCAGGCAAGATAAACTCCTCCGCCTGATGAATCTTTTCTTGCCCCTGTAACAGAAGCCAGGCAGTTGACCTGGTTTTTAAATCTTAACATACCAAGGAACGCAAAGATTAAAGCCTCCTTATATTTTACGACATTTTCGTCAGGAATAACTATCTCCCGTTTAGTTTTACTGCGTATCAGCTCAATGAGAAACTTATTAAAAACACCACCGCCGGTAATCAGGACTATACCACCGTTATTTGAATTAATGTAATGGCAGATCTGATCAGAAACATGCTCATAAAAACTCCTTAACAAATCAGATATGGAAGCTTTATATTTATTCATTACCGGCATAAATGCGGTTTCAACCCATTCCCGCCCCAGCGATTTAGGGCCTTTAATTTTATAAAACGGCAACTCATTTAACTCCATAATGAGATCTCGTATAAGCTTTCCCCGGGAACCGTTTTTTCCATCTGCATCATATTCAAAACCGATCCTTTTGGAAAGTTCGTTGCTGACTATATTTACAGGACACAGATCACAAGCGATCCTCGAACCGTTCAGATCATTCGAAATATTCGCGAAGCCGCCCAGATTAAGACAGAACCCGTATTCACCAAATAATAACCTGTCACCTATCGGAACAAGAGGGGCACCCTGACCTCCTAATGCCACATCGGTTGTGCGAAAATCAGAGATAACCGGTAAATTGCATTCAGCAGCAATGTAAGGAGCATTGCCAATCTGGAAAGTCATTTTTTTATCGGGCTGATGGAATACTGTATGACCATGAGAAGCAATAAGTTCGGCCTTTAGCTTCTTTCCGAGGAAAGTCCTTACACATTTTCCTATATATGACCCATAATCGTTATGCAGAAAAATAAATTCCTCTGCATTCAGATTCTGGGCCGATGAGAGCCTATTCCGCCAGTCATCGGAATAATCAATGGTGTCTGCCTTTTCAATCTCAAAAAACCATTTGCCGTTTTCAGATAAAAAATTACAAAGCACCAGGTCCATTCCATCGAGACTGGTCCCGGACATCATGCCAACGACTTTCATTGATGTATTGTTGATGATATTTAATAATAAAAACTGCTCTTAAACCTTCCCACATTACCCTTATTATCGGTCACGACTATTTCCAGATCGTGAACCTTTCCGCTTGCCAGCCGGGTCTGGTCGATAGTATAACTCAACAGATCATTTTTCAGGTCATATTCAAAAAGTGCCCAGTTTTTATCTATATATCCCGCATATTTTCTTATACCCGAAAGAGTATCTGTAATAGAAAATGAAATAGTCCTGCCTGCTAAATATTTACCTCTTGGAGTAAAATTGATCGGCTTTATCCCGGGTGGCACTGTATCCAGGGTTATGACAAAATCACCAAATGTCCTGACATTAGCAGTAACGTATCCGTGAGAGTATTCCCCTCCCTGGCTTAGCCATAAACCCCTGGCTGCCCGGCTGGCTATAAGGGCCTTATCACATAAGGAATCGGCCAGATTGATCGATCTTATTGAAAGTATATAGGGCCTTAGCAAGGCTGTATACCTGTTATGGACCTTATGAACAAGAGAATAGGAAAAGCTATCGTTTTTTTCTTCACGGTACTGGAAGTCAATATGATTAAAAAGTGCATCCTCAGGAACTGCTATCCGCACACTTTCATTCTCAAATACATTAAGACTGTCGTAAAAGAATTTTTGAACAATCGAAGAATCGACAACCACCGATGGTGCCTTTTCAATTTCAAGAGAGCGAAAGTTGAAATTTAGAACTGATTCATTGCCATAAGTATCCTTGACAACAATTTTTACCGGATGGATCTTTGAATCGTGGAAATTCAATATTCCGCGGTTTATAGCCAGTTTATAAATTGAAAGCTTGTTGTTCGGATCGATAAACAGTTTCTGAATTTTCCTGCCCGACCGGAGCATTTCATCATAATCGAAATGGCTGTAAAGGTATCCTCCGGAGCTGAAAGATATGCTATCGATCAGACACAGGAAAATGCGATCGCCGTCTGCCTGTACTTCGATTGAAGCTGGTCCGCATTGGTTTGAAGTATTATCGAGGTAGTCATAGGTTTCTATTCCGATTCCAATATTTCCCCAAACATTGATTGTATCAGGATCAACCCGATTCAGACGACCTGAATTTATCGTCTTTAATGGAAATTTGTTTCTGGATCCGTTTACAAAACTTGCCGTGTCGAGAGGATAAACCATAAGCCACCTTATCTCCGGCCTGGTCCTGTCACTCACCTGAAAACCGTATTCAAGAGGATTCAACGGTATCGCCCCCGAACGGTCGCGTACCTCAAAATGAAGATGAGCGCCGAATGACATTCCGGTATTACCTGAGAGTCCTATATAATCTCCTTTCCGGTAAATAAACCGGTCGGGGTCCGGATAAAGATCTACGCTAAATGATTTTCTACTGTATTGCTGCTCCCTGATATATTTTTCAACTTCAGGATCGAACTTATTTAAATGGCCATATAATGTAATGTGGCCCGATGGATGTTTAAGGTAGATTGCCTTGCCATAACTTGCTGCAAGAACAACGATCCGATATACATAGCCTGAATCTACTGCATATACGTTCTTATTCTCAACCTGCTGGGTTTTGAAATCAACTCCCGCATGAAAATGGCCTGAACGATATTCACCGTAATTACTTGATAAATAAAGTGGTATATCGAGAGGTGATCTGAAATCCGGTTTCAGCGAAGCATTTTGAGCCGACAAAAACAAACCAGAAAATATTGAAACGATGATAAATAACCCAACGAGGTAAGAGATTTTTGAAATAGAATGCATATCTTTAGTTAGCCATTAATGCTGTTTATAACGTCGCAAGTAAAGCTAAATTATAATTTTTAGTTTTGTGTAAATGTGTAAACAACATTTTAGTAATTTTGCTTTCTGGAGTTATTAATTGACGCTATATTTGCAGAATATGGATTCGAAATCAGATGAGATATTTGACAGTCTGAAACAAAGGATCAAAACTATTATTTCGAGGTATGAAGATCAGAAGAGCCAGAATAATGCATTGAGGGAGAAAAACCTCGAATTGACCGGGCGAATAACCATACTTGAAAATAAACTGGAAGAACTGAATAAAAAATACGAAAACTTAAAAATAGCAAAAGTACTATCTTCAGTACCTGGTGAAGATGTGCACGAAACAAAAATACAGGTAAACAGAATCGTGCGGGAGATTGACAAATGCATTGCTCTCTTGAACCGATAAAGGTGGGAATCTTACTATGGATGATAAACTGTCGATTAAGGTGAATGTTGCTGACCGGTATTATCCACTTAAAATAGAAAGAAAGGATGAGGAAAAGATCAGAAAGGCTGCCAGGTTAATTAATGAAAAAGTGCTGCAGTATAAGCAGCGTTACCTGGACAAGGATGTCCAGGATTTTTTGGCAATGGCGGCCCTGCAATTTGTGACGAGAGTGATTGAAATGGAGGAAAGAATTGATGTGGCGCCACTTCAGCAGCAGTTGCAGGACCTGAATGAAGAGCTTGAAACGTATCTTGGAAAAGGAGAGTGATTTCGTTCTTTGAATATTAAGGCATAGCCCGCATAGTTTCTTACAGTGCTGTGAAACTCAACATTTACTAAATTGGAGTAAGCTCAGCGTGTCAAGGACAGGCCATAATCCCGGTTCGCCGGGAATTCTGCAGAAATGCAGGACGATGGAAGTCCGAAACATGGTGGCCACTTCACCCATGTCGTAATGGGGTTTCTAACACACCAGGAGAAACATATGCGGGTTTTTTTTTATATATATATTATTAATTCACAGATTCAATGATACTATTAGATACTATTACAATGTTTAAAAGCATGATAATAGGCGGTCTGAGCTTTATAGCCGGTCTGGGACTGTCCTATTTTCTATGGAACTTCGCTTTGAAAAAGAAAAAAGAGACCCTTTTAAAAGAAGCTGAACTCGAAGGCGAATCAATAAAGCGCGACAAAATGCTTCAGGCAAAAGAAAAATTCCTTCAGTTAAAAAGTGAACATGAGCGCTACATTAATGAGAAGAACAACAAGATAAGCTCAACTGAGAATCGCCTGAATCAGAAAGAAATGCAATTATCGCAGAAGATCGAAGATCAACAGCGTATGAAAAATGAGCTCGAGGCTGTACGGGAAAATATGAATGTGCAATTGGGATTGCTTGAAAAGCGATCGGAAGAATTAGAAAAAGTTCACAGACAGCAGGTAGAACAACTTGAAGCAATTTCCGGACTTTCTGCCGAAGACGCAAAAAATCAACTTACCGAATCTTTACGGGAAGAAGCCAAAGTACAGGCAATCTCGTATGTAAATGAGATCATGGCCGAGGCTAAAATGACTGCTACCCGGGAAGCTAAGAAGGTGGTTGTAGAAACTATCCAGCGTGTGGCATCGGAGACAGCAATTGAAAACTCCGTTACGGTTTTCAATATTGAAAGTGATGAGATCAAAGGAAGGATCATCGGTCGTGAAGGCCGGAATATCAGGGCTCTTGAAGCCGCAACCGGCGTGGAGATCATAGTCGATGACACTCCTGAAGCCATTATTCTATCCGCTTTCGATCCTGTCAGGCGCGAGATTGCCCGTCTTGCACTTCATCTGCTGGTAACCGACGGCCGTATACATCCTGCCCGTATTGAGGAAGTGGTTGAAAAAGTAAGGAAACAGGTTGAAGAAGAGATTGTTGAAGTAGGTAAAAGAACCACGATCGATCTCGGAATTCATGGACTGCATCCTGATCTGATCCGGCTTGTCGGTAAAATGAAGTATCGGTCATCGTACGGTCAGAACCTCCTTCAACACTCGCGTGAAGTAGCTAACCTTTGTGCCATAATGGCAAGTGAACTGGGATTAAATGCAAAGCTGGCCAAGAGAGCCGGATTATTGCACGATATCGGCAAGGTTCCTGATGATGAACCCGAATTGCCCCATGCAGTTTATGGCATGAAGCTGGCTGAAAAGTATAAGGAGAAACCTGAGATATGCAATGCCATTGGTTCGCATCATGATGAGGTGGAAATGACTACGCTGATCTCACCTATTGTGCAGGTTTGTGATGCCATTTCAGGTGCCCGTCCGGGTGCACGTCGTGAAGTAGTTGAGTCGTACATCAAGAGGCTCAAGGATCTTGAATCGCTTGCTCTCTCCTACCCGGGTGTAATGAAGACTTATGCTATCCAGGCAGGCAGAGAATTAAGAGTAATCGTTGGCAGCGAAAAAGTTTCAGACAAGGAGGCCGACAGCCTTTCATATGAAATAGCCAAAAAAATCCAGGATGAGATGACTTACCCGGGTCAGATAAAAATTACAGTCATCAGGGAAACCAGGGCGGTTTCCTATGCAAAATAGTTCTCAAATTTAACGTAGAGACGCAAGATTTTGCGTCTCTATTTTTGATACGTGAGATTTGTGTCTCACGGTGTGTCTCTGTTTAGGGGCCTATTCCTTGCTATACTGTACTCCCATTACTGTTAACAACTCCTTCATACGACTGATTTTTTGAGCATAGCCAAGCTTTTCGTATGAAAGGATCAGGTTATTGATTAACCGGATAATGATATCTATATTATTGCAGGGCACATAGAAAGACGGATGCGCCTTAATTTGCTGCTGTGATATAAAATAATCTATCTCTCTTCGACCAAGCACAGCTCCCCGATTATATGGATTTATATAAAATAAAATATCCTCCGATTCATCTATTGAATCATGCTGCCTGAATTCGTCCTTGTAAGCAAGAATGAAATTCTTCGGCAGGTTTACACCATAAATGGGTAATCCCAGCTTCCAGGCAACTGACATATATATAATTGAAAGGGAAATCGGATTGCCTTTGCGGGTTTCAAAAACCTGGTTTATATAAGAATTCTGTGGAGAATAAAAATCCGCATTGTTCCTGCCAAACTTATGGAGATCAAATATGATGTAATTAAGGATCTTAACTTTTTCGAGTGCTGTAAGACTATTGTTTATTTCAAGCCACACATCTTTACGTATGGCTTCAATTTGTTCATTTACCTTCGACATCGAAATATCAGGAAACTGAAATCGTGCAACATAAAAAGCACCTTCGAGAATATATTCTGCACCTGTCTTCACCCACCGGTTAAGATCATTTTTTACACCATTGAACTGTATCTCCTGTATCAGATTTTCAAGCCTGGCCTGTAACTTTTCACTTGGCGTTCCCTCCCATGCCTTTTCCAGCTCAGGAATAACCTCTTTTCCTTGCCGAAGTAAATTACCTGTAACTGTATTAATAACCTCGTTATCAGTATCATCGAGCAAAGAAATCATTGCCATTATCTCTCTCTTATCCATATCCGAAAAACAATATTGGCAAAATTATCCAAATTCAATTTTACAAACTAAAGAAATTGTTAACTATTTTTTTTTCTAATTTAGCCAATCCAAAACGTAATCCCTATGATTCAGCGTGTACAGTCGATCTATCTGCTCATCGTAACCATACTGATGAGTTTCCTTACTATAATGCCTTATGCATATATGGAACTTCCAGGCAACCAGACGCTGTCATTTAAGGCATCCGCTATTAACCTAATATCCCAAACCGATGTGGTATCTGTTTATAAATCGACAATACCGGTGATCCTGATGGTGATTATAGCAGGTATCTTCAGCTTTTGTATAATATTTTTCTATAACCACAGGATAATTCAAATAAGGCTCACGCTGCTCAATCTGCTGCTTCTCCTTATCCTGACTGCAATAATGATTTACTTTTGTATTGACACCCGAAGCGATTTCGATGGAAGAAGACTGTCGTTCAAGATTGCCATGACGTTTCCTGTTATAAGCCTGGTGTTTAGCATTCTGGCTATCAGAGGTATACGGCATGACGAGATGCTGGTGAATTCATATAACAGGATAAGGTAAGACGTTAAAGATCGATAACTACCGCTTAATAATTACGAATTACGGTTAACGCTTGCTGATTACACGATCTCTATATGATCCTTGTCGGTAATCTTCTCACAATAGTGGCATTTTAATTTCACCTGAGTTTTTGATACTACATAAAAACGGGTTGTGATCTTTTCGTTATTGGTTATACACTTAGGATTCATGCATTTTGCTATGCCAACGATTTCCTCAGGAACTTCCACCACTCTTTTTTCAACTACTGTAAAACCCCTTATGATATTCAATTTTGCCTGAGGTGCTACAAGCGCTATTTTATTAATTTCCTTATCGATGAAAAAAGTATCTGATAATTTGATTATAGCTTTTTTACCAAGTTTTTTGCTAGTCAGATTTGTCCCGAAAGTAATCTGCTTATCAATTTTGTCCAGATTCAAAATAGTAATAACCTTAAAAAGGACATTGGCAGGTATATGATCGATAACTGTGCCGTTTTCTATGGCACTGACTTCCATTTTCTTGTCTTTCATGTGAAGCATGGGTTATTTTTGCTTTTATTATTTCATACCTAATATGGATGCAATGATAGCCTGACGTACATAAATACCGTTCAAAGCTTGTGTAAAATAGTATGCCTTGGGATTTGCGTCAACATCCTGATCTATCTCATTTACGCGAGGAAGCGGATGCAGTACCCGCATGGTTTCCCTGGTGCCTTCGAGCATCCTGTTTTTAAGGATATAAGCGTTTTTGGTGCGCTCGTATTCAATGGGATCAGAAAAACGTTCTTTCTGAACCCTGGTCATGTAAATAATATCCGCTGTATTTACGCCTTGCCCGAAATCCTTATGTTCATAATATTTCAAACCAAGCCGGTCGAGATAGTATTTATACTCCTCCGGCATTTTTAATTCGTCGGGTGATATAAAATGAAAAGTAGCCTGGAATTGCGACATGGCCATTAACAGAGAATGAACTGTCCGGCCGTATTTCAAATCACCAACCATCATAATTGTCAGGTTATCCAGTGTACCCTGTGTTTTCAGGATTGAATAAAGATCGAGCAGTGTTTGGGTAGGGTGCTGATTCGCACCATCTCCGGCGTTAACAACAGGGATCGGCGTAACCTCACTGGCAAAACGGGCAGCACCTTCAAGAGGGTGTCTCATTACAATCAGATCACAATAATTACTGACTATTTTAATTGTATCATATAATGTTTCTCCCTTTGTGACACTCGATGAACTTGAATCGCTGAATCCAATTACCCTGCCTCCAAGTTTCAATACTGCACTTTCAAAGCTTAACCTGGTGCGGGTAGATGGTTCATAAAACAGGTTGGCTACCACTTTATCTTTCAAAAGAACCGGATCGGGATGATTCTCAAAATCATCAGCCAGTGAAAGAATTCTCAGGTAATCGTCCTTACTGTAATCGGTAATTGAAACCAGGCTTTTATTTTTCATAGAAGAATTTTTTCAGAAGTCAAGTTATTTTATTTTATCCTTAATAGCAATGACATTAATCGGTTTGTATCAAATCAACCTGAATATCGCCAATCGCGAAAAGCTTTTCAGTAATGAGTCGCGATGCGCTTTTCCTGATGCGGGTATCTAAAGTACATTCGATTTCATATCGCGCATTTGTGACATTCAGATTTTCATCCTTCAGGATTTTCATTACCGCATTCAGATTTTGATAAGGAAATTTCAGTCTGTAATGATTTTCAACATAACGAGTAACAACTGAACCTTTATTGATGGCATCACCCGCAGCCGATTTATAGGCATTAATCAGGCCTCTTGTGCCCAGCAATGTACCGCCGAAATATCTTACCACTACGATTAGCGCATTAATCAGATTATTGGATACGAGCTGGTTATATATTGGCCTGCCGGCTGTACCTGAAGGTTCTCCATCGTCATTCATCCTGTATTGCTCTTTTTCAGGATTTATCCTGTACGCGTAGCAATGATGCCGGGCATCGTGATATTTTTTCCTTAATAACGCAAGTATCTCATTAACCTGCTCTACAGATTCAACAGCATATGCAAATGCCAGGAAACGGCTGTTCCGGTCACGATAAAATCCTTCGGCAGGCTTCTCGAATGTCCGGTATGAATCTTCCATGTCTGATTTCAGAGTAAAAAAAAAGGTTCATTTTATTGAACCTTTCTTTTTTCAGAATTTAAGCTTCTTTTCTATTTCTTCTATCTGGTTTTTGAACTGCTTATCGGTTTCCACCAGATTATTCACTGTCTTGCAGGCATGCAGAACTGTTGCATGATCTTTTCCTCCAATCTGGGAGCCAATTGTTGCAAGTGAAGACTTAGTGAGATTTTTCGAAAAATACATGGCAACCTGTCTGGCCTGAACTATTTCCCGTTTGCGGGTCTTCGACTGAAGAGAATCAACAGCTACGTCAAAATAATTGCAAACTACTTTTTGGATGTAGTCGATCGAAACTTCGCGCTTTGTGTTCTTGATCAGCTTATCGATCATTTCCTTTGCCAGGTTCAGAGTGATTTCTTTCTTATTTAATGTGCTCTGTGCCAGCAGTGAAATGAGAGCGCCTTCAAGTTCCCTTACATTGTCGGTTATATGAGTCGCAATGTATTCAACTACTTCATCGGGCAAAACTATACCATCCTTATAGGTTTTCTGCTTAAGAATGGCTACCCTGGTTTCATAGTCGGGTATCTGCAGGTCGGCCGAAAGACCCCATTTGAAACGCGATAGCAGCCGCTGTTCAAGACCCTGTAATTCAACAGGAGGCTTATCGCACGTAAGGATCAGTTGCTTGCCCGACTGATGCAGATGGTTGAAAATATGGAAGAAAATGTCCTGTGTTTTTTCTTTCCCGGCAAATTCATGTACATCATCAATGACCAGGACATCGATCATCTGGTAAAAATGAAGAAAATCGTTCTTGGTGTTATTCCTGATAGCCTCAACAAATTGTGTCTGAAATCTGTTTGCAGGGACGTACAATACTGTCTTATCCTGGAACTTATCTTTAATTTCTATCCCAATAGCCTGAGCAAGGTGTGTTTTACCAAGCCCGCTATCACCATAAATTAATAAAGGATTAAATGCAGTACCCCCGGGATTATTGGCAACCGCAAAACCGGCTGAACGTGCTAAACGGTTGCATTCTCCTTCAACGAAGTTATCAAATGAATACTCGGCATTGAGCCTGGGATCAATATTCATTTTTTTGATACCCGGAAAGATAAAAGGATTTCGGATTGTATTTTCTTCAATGTTAAGAGGAACGCTGACAGGATTGTTTTTAATTTCAATTTGGTTTTTGGCAGGAAGTTTAATAGTGTAAAGTTTGGTAGCTGACTGTCCCGGATTCTCCATCACAATACTATACTCCAGT
>DATAEX010000554.1:0-4411 GCA_036257765.1 Bacteroidales bacterium | reverse complement strand
GCTAGCCTACCAGGCCGCTTCCATTGAAATGACATATGATCTTTTAAGTCCCAATAATCAAAATAATCAAAGTTTTTCAAAATTTATTTTCGGCACAGTCCATTATCCAGTTGTAGACGCTCTTTCCTATAAAGTGCCAGTTAATGACTATACTGTTATTTTGTTATATAGCGGCTTAATTGATTTTGTTTATCAGGCAGCCAAATCAATTACTGAAGCGATGAGCCCAAGATATCAGGATGGAAGTCAATCTAGAGTCATAGTACATTTTGATTTAGATTCAATAAAGTCTATACTTTGCGCTGATTCACAACCAGTTGAACGCTTATACAGAACATTAGAAGCTTATCTTTTTAATGGATACCCCCGTGCTTTTGCATTTGAAAATATACCGCAAGAACATTTTCCCACATTAGGCATAATAGTTAGTATGGCAGAAAGGTGGATAATCGGACATGAATATGGTCATGGTTTTATAGATGATTCGATTGAGATTCCAAAAGAATACTCTTACAGTTCGGAATACTTTTCTGACAATTCTGCTACCATAGCAACAGTCTATTCAGGAGCAAAACTTGATGGTGTGAGTCCTGAATTTTCCTTGGGAGGTGCAATATTCGCTGCATTGTGCATTGACATTATTCATGAAGCACTGACGTTATTCAAGAATGAAGAAGAAAGTCATTACGACAATGATTTTTCAGCTCGAAATCGTGCTTCAAACGTAATTTCTTGTTTTGAACAATATTTCATGTATAATCATAACTTTTATGGTGATTTTGATCTATCATTTGAAATAAAAGACAAAGTTTCATTAGATCAACATCTTTCAGAAGAAGAAATCGATCATTGTTATGCTTATGCCAATATACTATTTGCAATTTGGCAACCGGTAAAACTTAGACTTCTTGAGGATCGTAAAAATAAGCGTCCATTATATTCGAAATGGAATTAATAAAAACCATCGAAACTTAAGTGCACTTCGACGAGCGAGTCAGGCAGATGACTAATGTAAAGGTCGATAAAGACTAAATAAGCAATAGGAACTTGAAAATATAAAAATCAATTGCTTTAAAATTTACAGAAAAATCAGAAATTTTCCGGATATATTTGAAATATAAGGAAAGATTAATATTTCCCGAATCCATTGAGATCTTTCCAATACTTTGGCGTCTGAGATATTTTGTTATTGGGGTTCATAATTAGAATTTGCCAAAAACATTATCTCCACCAACAAATAGGGCGCCTTCCTTTTATTCAAATCGTTAAATAAAATATTTGACGAAAATTTATGTAATTATGCACTTTTCTCTTGACAAAAGCTTAATTATTAAGTAAATTAGTATGCTTCTGATTATCGCATATGATATTGCAATTCTAGATAGGTTGTAGTGCTTCGTCTCAGCGATATTTGATTCTTTCATTTAGGGGATTTGCATAAATATTTCAACATCAATTAATATGATTGAAATCAAATCTCTTCAGCTCAATTTTGACCCAGAAGGCTCGGAAATAAGACTCTTAGCTGAATTTAAAGTCGGAGGGTTACCTTTTAACTTACTTCAGGCCTTCTATTTTCATCCTCTTTTAATCGCATTCGAAATTGCTTCTTAGTTGGTTGTGGGGATTCTTTCCAGCGATAAGCTAATAGGTCATATTGGTCATACATCTTTTTTCTATTGGATTAGAAATTAACAGGAATTATATGACTGAAACTTTATTAAACAAAGCACCCGGAATGCCTAAACGGTAATGATTAGGCAATAATAAAATCATAAATATGGCAATAGAATTAGAAATTAAAGATGGCACACCTTGGTATTTAAGTACTGATGTATGGGTAGTATCCGATCCTTCAGATACTACTGAAAGCATGCCAATTGTAGGAGTACCTTGTTTTCTGAAAGCCAGAGTAAGTAACAACGGTACTACTGGAGTAACAAATGCTACAGTAAAATTTTATTGGGCAAATCCCTCAATAGGATTTAACCGGAATACTGCTAATTATATTGGGCAGGCATTCGTAAGCTTAACCTCTGGGGCAATACAGGATGTTTTATGCCTTATACCTTGGGTTCCAGTTTATTTAAATGACGGACATGAATGCTTACTTGCCGAGGCATTTCATTCGAATGATCCCCTGCCACAATCTCCCGATTTTAACGTGCCTATTGACAGACATGTAGCACAGAGGAACCTTTCTGTGGTAAATGCTTTAAAAAGCGTGTTTCATTTTAACTTCGAAATGCATAATAATCAAAGAAAGCAACGGAAGTTTAATGTGAATGTAGTTCAGATACGATTAGAAAAATTATTGGGTAATTTTCCTCTTATCGAAAAGAAATTTGATCTTAAAAATAGAAAAGAAGGAAAGTTGAAAAGTTACTTCTTTTCTGATTCGAGATGGCCTAATGAAAATTTGAAAGGGAGAGAAATTAAACAAAATGATTTTGACTTACCTGGATTCGGAAAAAAGCATCTGGCAATAGCCGGTCAGATTGAAGGCGATTTTGTGTTTTTGACAATTACACAAAATGAGGACAAATTCGAAACAGGAGGCCTAGGTATTTTAGTTATTAATCTATAAATCCATCTGACATGATACCAATTAAGATAAATAACAGACCATTCTCGACTGATTTCATTACTGGTTTAATGTTACCGGACGGGATATTTGAAGCAAGTTTAGGTAGGCAACTACTTAATGCACATTTTGTAAATTCTGGTAGTTTTACTTTAACAGATTTGACTGTGTACATCGAAAGTGCCTCTCACCCCGGAATTGTAATAACTCCCGCCACACATCTTGTTTCAGGTCTTGTAGTAGGTGCGTCTACACTTCAAAGCTGGGAAATTGATGTTGGCTCAGCACCTGCAGGTTGGCACTATATAAGCTTTATCGTCGAAAATACCAACGGACGTGAGCGCATTATAAAAAAAATCTTTGTTACAAAAGTAAGTTTTAACCCTTCTAGTGGGATATTCTCTGCTGAAACACCTGAAGGTATTTTCGGATTAAAAATTAATACAATTATTGATTTTGAAAAGAACAGGTGCTGCCATAAAATATATAAAAGGGACAATGCTCCAAGTTATACTAATATTTTAAAAGATCTTGCCAAAACCTTCAGGGATGCAAAATCGTTGCAAGAAATATGTCCTATAGTTATATTTCCTGTAGATATGACAACATCAATTGCTCCCGTACCAGCTTTCACAGGGCAATATGGTGATTTGCCTTTTCAGGATCCATGGTGGAAAGTACTTCTTGCGATAATTGCATTTTTGCTCATAGTTGCAGCAGCTATAGCTGAAGCCGTAAGCGGAACAGGTTCTGTAACAGCTTCAACTGGTTGCACGGTTGATCCTACCACTGGTGCAACAGTTTGTGGCCCGGCAGCAAGCGGGGGTGGTACAAGTTATGTGGCTGCTGGATTGTTGGCAGCAGCAGCAGCTGTGGCAACCGTTGCAGTAGCTTCTGATGAGAGAGACATTCATAGGATTGGCCAGGATAAAACTTTTCCTGGTACCGGCGAATTTACTGTACAAGAGAAATTGACGGCAAGAATTCAATATCCCGAACCTGTGGCTCCAGGTAAGCCTTTTGCTGTAAAAGTTAATTGGGAGTATACGCGTATTACACAGGATACATCATCTGTTGTTCGCACATATACACACGCCCAAACCGATACACATCAAAATACTCACGTTCTATCTAGGTATGAAATTAAGTCTCCTGATGTTGTTAGAGTGTATAAAAAAGAGCCGATTATTGTTGAAGGAACCTTTTATAATAAAGACAAGAAGAAAATGACAGGCGACAGCCTATTTGTAAAGTGTTTCCTTATTAGGGATGATGGTAAAACGTTATCATTTATTATGCAGGATAATGGGTTACATCAAGATAAGGAAGCAATTGACGGAATTTATACCGGCATATATTATTTTAACCGAACCGATTTTGGTTTGTGGAAAATATATGTAATCGCACAAGATATCAACTATGCAAATCAGAATATGGAACCTGAAAAAGCTGCTCAAATTATTGGAGGGATGTTGCTAACAAATCAACTTACCATCAGTTTCGGAGGAGGTCAATGCGAATTTGTTCCTGACGGTGATGTAATGGTAATTGCGTAGAATTCTGACTTATTTTTCAGAGGTTGTCCAGAAACTACTTTAGTTTTACCCACAATGCAAACCTGATACACTCTTATGAGGATAATTCGTGAGCAAAAATTAAACAGAGTAAGCCGAAAATCTGAACAAAGAGTAGTAAACAATACAAAATTCAAATATGCCAACTTGTATAGAATGGGGAGAAGAAAGACCCTAATGCACTCAAACAGCAGACCAGGGATACAATCTTTGTACCCAATAACGCGATGAAGGTTACTGATGGTTTTTCAAC
>DATAEX010000552.1:0-5105 GCA_036257765.1 Bacteroidales bacterium | reverse complement strand
GTTGAAAAATAAAATTAAATTCTTATGAAAATTCTTGTATGTATCAGTAACGTTCCGGACACCACTACCAAAGTTAAATTTGTTGACGATTTCAGAAAGCTGGATATTTCTGGTATTCAGTGGGTCATCAATCCGTGGGATGAACTGTCACTTACCCGGGCGCTTGAATTAAAGGATGATGCTTCAACCGGTGTGAAATCGGTTACCGTTGCCCATGTGGGTCTGGCTGCCTCCGAACCAACAATAAGAAAAGCACTCGCAATTGGTGCAGACGATGCAATAAGGGTAAATGCAGATCCTGCAGATGCTTTCTATGTGGCTTCACAACTTGCCGAAGTTATAAAAGCCAATGCATTTGATCTGATCATGTGTGGAATTGAATCCAGTGACCACAACGGCTCTACAGTTGGCGGTATGTTAGCTGAATTGCTCGACATTCCATCGGTTTCTGCTGTATCTGGTATCAGGGTTGAAAATGGCCAGTTGATCATTAATCGTGATATAGATGGAGGGAAAGAGACAGTCACTGTTCCGGTTCCGGTTGTTGTGGTTGTCCAGAAAGGTATTGCAAAAGAACCCAGAATTGCCGCAATGCGAGGTATTATGATGGCAAGGACAAAACCGGTAAAAGTAGTTGAACCTGCTTCTGTTTCGCCTTTTACTGAAGTTCTGAAATACGAAACCCCTAAACCAAGAGCTGCCTGTCGTTTTATCGACGCAGACAATCCGAAGCAGCTCATTGAACTACTTCAAAACGAGGCCCGCCTTATTTAATAAATCAAATTTTTAACGGAATTAATTATGTCTGTATTAATATATACCGAAAATTGGGACGGCAAATTCAAGAAGTCCACTTTTGAATTGATCTCCTATGGAACAAAGATTGCAGAAATGATGAATACCTCTGCAACCGCTATTTCTATTGGCAACGTGGAAATAGCTGAATTAACAAAGTTAGGAAACTACGGTGTAACCAGGGTTTTAAATGCAACCGGTGAAGGGCTTAATATTCTCGATAACCAGGTGTACACGAAGATATTGAGTGATGCAGCTGTTAAGGAGAATGCCACTGTAATAGTGCTTTCTAATAATAATAACGGTAAAGCCCTCGCTCCAAGACTCTCAGTACGACTGAAAGCCGGAATAGGTTCAGGCGTGAGCGTTCTTCCTGTGAGCACTGATCCGTTCGTGGTTTATAAAAGAGCTTATTCGGGAAATGCGCTTGAGCATGTAAAAATCAACACAGCTGTCAAAATTCTTACCCTTTCGCGTAATTCTTTTGAAATTATTGAAAAGAATAAAGGGGCTGAAATTGTGAATATGCCAGTTCAAATAGATGGCAGCAGTATTAAGACGCAATTGAAGGATGTCCAGAAACAAACCGGTAAGATCCTGCTTACCGATGCTGATATAGTTGTTTCAGGTGGCCGGGGTATGAAATCACCTGATAATTGGGGACCTCTGGTTGAACTGGCTGAACTTCTCGGTGCAGCTACTGCTTGCTCAAGGCCTGTTTCAGATGAAGGATGGAGAGGTCATGAAGAGCATACCGGACAAACAGGGAAAATTATAGCTCCCAACCTTTATATTGCTCTGGGAATATCAGGTGCAACACAGCATCTGGCAGGCGTAAGCTCATCAAAATATATTGTCGCCGTAAACAGCGATAAGGATGCGCCTATTTTTGAAGCGGCTCAGTACGGCATAGTAGGTGATGCACAGAAAGTACTGCCCAAACTGGTTGAAGCTGTTAAAGAAATTAAAGGACGATGAAACAGGTAATTTTTGCAATTACCCTCCTGCTTACCCTTGGAATTTTTGCCTATACTGTAAACCGACTTATTGGTTTTTTTAAACTTACCCGTAAGGCATTTGCGGTTCGTGATTTCGGCAAGCGTTTCAGAGTAATGATGGATGTGGCATTCGGTCAGACCAAAATATTCCGCAGGCCTGTGATTGGATTATTGCATGCCTTGGTATTCTGGGGATTCTGCGTGATTCTTATTGGCAGTATTGAAATGGTCATTGACGGGTTATTTGGCACAGACCGTGTCCTGAATGCCCTCGGTGTCATATATGACATCCTTGCTGCAACCGGCGATGTTTTTGCTCTTATAGTAGCTATAGCAATAATAGTATTCCTGAGCCGAAGGATCTTTTTCCATATTCGAAGATTCGAAGGAATTGAGATGAAGAAAAGCACCCATATAGATGCCAATATCGCTCTGTCAATGATATTGCTTCTTATGATCTCTCTGCTCGGAATGAATATATTTTACGTAGCGGAATCAGTCCATGAAGGAGAAGTATTAAGCGGGGTGTTTCCTGTGAGCGCAATACTTGCCGGAGTTTTTTCCTCACTGTCCATTCAAACTCTCCATGTTTTGCATGAGGTATGCTGGTGGTTACATATTCTTCTTATTTTCATCTTTGCTAACATGCTGCCGTATTCCAAGCATTTCCATGTATTCATGTCAGTTCCGAACGTCTTCCTTTCAAGACTTGATCCGTTGGGAAAACTGCCTAATATGGATAATATCACACGGGAAGTAAAGCTCATGCTCAATCCTGATACAGCATATGTCGCACCAGTTGGTGATGCACCGGTTGAAAGATTCGGTGTCAGGGACATTGAGGATGTTACCTGGAAAAACTATTTCGATTCTCTTTCATGCACACAATGTGGTCGTTGTACTTCCGTATGCCCTGCAAATATCACAGGAAAAAAACTCTCACCCAGGAAGGTGATAATGGATATCAGAGCGAGGATGAATGAAAAAGGACCGGGTATGGTAAAGAACCGCGAATATTCCGATAATAAATCTCTTCTGCGTGATTATATTACGGAAGAGGAATTATGGGCATGCACAACCTGTAATGCATGTGCCACAGAGTGCCCGATTAATATCAATCATCCGACAGTTATTGTCGATATGCGCAGGTATCTTGTTATGGAAGAAGCTTCCGCTCCGGGTGAGATCAAAACAGTTTTCAATAATATTGAAAATAACGGAGCCCCATGGCAATTTTCTCCGGAGGACAGGCTATTATGGGCTAAAGACCTTGAAATCAATTTGAAAATTTGAAAATGTTCTAATTTGAAAATGTTTTCAAACTTCAAACCTCAAACTTCAAACTTCAAACGTAACAATGAGTATAGTTAAAATAGATATCCCTGTAATGTCGGAGGTATTTGCCCGTGGAGAAAAGCCCGAGTACCTTTTTTGGGTAGGATGTGCAGGCGCATTTGACGACAGATATAAAAAAGTGGCCAGGGCATTTGCAAAAATCCTTACTCATTTAAATGTGAGTTATGCAGTACTGGGAAAAGAGGAATCCTGTACCGGCGATCCGGCACGCAGGGCGGGCAACGAAATGTTATACCAGATGCAGGCTTTACAAAATATTGAAATCTTTAAAAATTACCAAGTAAAAAAGATCCTTACTATTTGCCCGCATTGTTTCAACATATTTAAAAACGAATATCCCGATCTTGGTGGTAACTATGAAGTAATTCACTACACCAAATTTCTTGACGGCATGATCAGAGAAGGAAGACTGAAGCTGAACCGCAATTTGGGGGGGGACAGCGTTACATATCATGATCCGTGTTATCTTGGAAGAGCTAATGATATATACCGCGAACCCCGCAATGTGATAGGTGCAATTACGGATAATCTTGTTGAAATGAAAAGAAACAAAAGCTTTGCCTTGTGTTGCGGTGCAGGTGGGGCTCAAATGTTCAAGGAGGCTGAAAAAGGCAATAAAGAGATCTTTATCGAACGAATTGAGGATGCCCTGGAAACGGGTGCTTCAGTAATTGCCACAGCATGTCCGTTTTGTATGACCATGATGACTGATGGCATTAAATATAAAAACAGAGAAGAACAGATAAAAAATTACGATATAGCGGAATTGATCGTAATGGATTTAGATATTTAAAATGGATTAGAAATTTAATAAACAGATTAATAATAATGGAAGACAGAAAAGTATTGAAAAGCGGCGAGTTTCTCGTAGCAAATACCGAATCAAAAGACGTTTTCATTCCTGAAGAATTCAACGAGGAACAGCGAATGATCGCTCAGACATGCCAGGATTTTCTTACAACGGAAGTATATCCCAATGTTGATAAAGTGGACAAACAGGACCGTGAGCTTATGCAAAGCATGCTCAAGAAATCGGGCGAACTAGGCTTGATGGGCATTTCAATACCTGAAGATTATAATGGTTTCGGACAGTCGTTTGTTACACAAATGCTGGCAGCAGAAACAATCGGTGCAGGCTATTCATTTTCCGTGGCTTTTATGGCGCATTGCGGTATTGGTACATTACCTATAATGTATTACGGTAATGAAGACCAGCGTGAGCGTTATGTAACCAAGCTGGCTACAGGTGAACTGCTGGGTGCTTATTGCCTTACTGAACCGGGTGCCGGAAGTGATGCAAATGCAGGAAAAACCAATGCCCGACTTTCGGAAGATGGTAAACATTATATCCTGAATGGTCAGAAGATGTGGATCACCAACGCAGGATTTGCTGATGTGCAAACGGTATTTGCCAAAATTGACAACGACCGTGTTCTGAGCGCCTTTATTGTTGAAAAGAATTTCCCCGGTGTTGTAATCAATCCCGACGAACATAAAATGGGTATTAAAGGTTCTTCGACCTGCCAGATTTTTTTCAACGATGTAAAGGTCCCCGTAGAAAACCTCTTGGGCCGCAGAGGAGAAGGATTCAGGATTGCTCTGAGTATTTTACATATGGGCCGTATTAAGCTCGGCGCAAACGTGCTTGGTGCTGCTAAGAAAGCAATTAACGATTCTGTCAAATACTCCAATGAGCGTAAGCAGTTTGGTGTGCTGATCTCTACTTTCGGTGCAATAAAATACAAACTTGCGGAACAGGTAATCCGTACATTTGCTGCGGAATCGGCTACTTACAGGGTAAGCAAAGACATTGACGATCTAATTGAAAAATATAAAGTTGAAGGTTGCGACAAAGGCAAGGCATCCATTGACGGTATAAGCCATTATGCTGTTGAGGCGGCAATTCTCAAGGTTTACGGTTCGGAGGTTCTCGATTTTGTTATCGACGAAGCTGTT
>DATAEX010000544.1:0-5982 GCA_036257765.1 Bacteroidales bacterium | reverse complement strand
TCTCGATTTCCTTAATGGTTTGCTGCAGGTAGATCTTATGTTTCTCAGGCTTGGCAAAAACCCTCGACATAAGGATTACATAACGGCCTAATATCGAAAAGAAGTTCATGCCAGCAAAAATAAATATATAAAATCAAAGTTAACCCTTTATTAATCGTCATATTATCCGACAATATCAAAATATGTTTATAACCATTAGTTAATTTGTTATATTCGCCTCGGATTTCAAATAAACTTAAATCATTAGTAATCAATGGACAGAAGTAATTTTTGTATCATCATGGCTGGAGGGATTGGTAGTCGTTTCTGGCCGTTAAGCCGGACAAAAAAACCAAAGCAGTTCCTTGATATTCTGGGGACCGGACGGACGTTGCTTCAGCAAACCGTTGATCGTATTAAAAAAGTGATTCCCATTGAAAATATCCTGATTGTTACCAATGAGGATTATGAGGATCTCGTGCTCAGACAATTACCTGAAATAACTTCAAGACAGGTGCTTCTGGAACCCATGAGACGTAATACTGCTCCATGTATTGCTTATGCGAATCATAAGATCAGCCTGATCAATTCCGATGCAAAAATACTTGTTGCTCCTTCAGATCATGTGATCCTTAAGGAACAGGATTTTCTGGATGTTGTTATGAAAGGCCTTGATTTCGTGAGTAAGAATGAAAGTATGCTTACTCTTGGAATTCAGCCCAACAGACCTGAAACCGGTTATGGATACATCCAGATCAACGGCGACAAGACAAGCATTACGCTGAACCAGAGCTTCAGGAGAGTAAAGACTTTTACAGAAAAACCGGACCTCCAGATGGCTGAGCTTTTTATTCAAAGCGGTGATTTCTTCTGGAATTCAGGGATGTTCTTCTGGTCACTTCCCACCATCATGAAAGCATTCAATAATTATCTTCCGGAAGTAGATCAACTTTTCAGCCAGGGAAAGAATTTTTATAATACAGACAAGGAAAACGAATTTATAAACACCGTTTATCCTAATTGCAGGAACATTTCGATCGACTATGGGATCATGGAAAAAGCCGAAAACGTTTATGTATTATGCTCCGATTTCGGCTGGTCGGATCTGGGTACGTGGGGATCGCTGTACGATATACTTTTAAAGGATGAAGAAAGAAATTCCATTACAGGTTCAAATGTTTTTTGTTACAATTCAAGAAATTGTCTGATCAATGTGCCTGAAAACAAACTGGCGGTAATTCAGGGGCTCGACGATTATATCGTTGTTGAATCCGACAACATCCTGCTCATCTGCCGCAAACAGGACGAGCAAAAAATCAAGAATTTTGTGAATGATGTTAGGCTGGAGAAGGGGGAAGGGTTTATTTAATTGAATTATGAATTATGGAATTATGAATTATGGATTATGAAAAACAAAAAACCGCGTTGAATCGCGGTTTTTAATTTATAATTAATAATTTCTAATTCATAATTAATCTCCTAATATTCCCACAGATCATGCTCGGTTTCAAACAGATATTGTTTAACACGATCTGCTTCAAGGAGGGCATCCAGACCGATTGAGTAATCAGAAATTACGCGGTTCTGATATACGTTTGATTCTGCAAAAATGTAGCTGTTGAAGCGCCTTTGGATGAAATAATCATCAAACGAGATGCGCTGCGCATCATTGTTTTCATTAAACATTTCATGACGTGCAAACAGCGGTCTTAATTCGGGGAAGTAAACCCAAACCGTTTTCCTTTTTACGATGGTCTCAGTGGGCATACCCTGATCATCGAGCTGGTTATAAACCCTGATCGGACATATACCGACTATGCGCACATTCATTACAGAATGGTTTTTATCAAAGAACCACTTTTCCTTGACAAGGATCTGTTTTACCTCATCCGTCCTTCTTTCGTTGGTGATGGTTGTATCAACGAGCGCACCGCTCATATCAAGACGTTTAATGGTCTGGCTTCCTGCGCCGAAGACTTCATCAATCTGAGTACGATCCAGAGGTATTGTGAATTCATTGTTCGGATCATCAGATGAAAATGCACGGATCCCTTCATTATCAATTCCCCAAAGAATCAATGATACGAGGTTGTACCTGTCGTTTATCGGGTTAATGGGATAGTAAAGCGGAAGATTCTGCTTCTGCTTCAGATCGATGATCCTGTAAATATCTTTTGCCCACATCACATCGGCCTCACGCAGATAAGCATAAGGAACAGGGGCTTTGTTAGGGATATGTTCCCGGGTATATACCTCGGTAAGAATATCCTGGGCTGTCATTTTTTGCGGTGCAACAGCAATTATTGCCAATCCCATCAATATTAATGCAACTCGTTTCATCTGAATATAATTAATAAAATTTGTTAGTTCACTTTTAAAATTATGGAGTTCAGGTCCCTCACCGAACCATCGGGCCCAACGGCCTTGATCTCGTTAATGGTAACCTGGTTGCCCCTTGGTACATTATTAATAAGATTCCTTATTTCCTGGTTAAATGATGCGCCTCTGACCGGACGCTCCTGCAGGAATCCCTGAACAACCGTACCGACAGTGTATTGTGTAACATTAAATTTAAGGTCGAATTCAAAATCAGGAGGCATTGTAGCCATAATTCCGGCCTGTGCCATGAGAATATTCTTTGCCATGATACCACCTTTCTGGCCACCGACTGTGGCTACCGGGTCGGGAACTGCCTTCACCCGAAATTCTTTTGTGCCCACCGAAGTCCATTTGCCATCGATTTCGGCTGAAACAGTGATCATGCAATTACCGATCCTTCGCGGAGTGATATTGTACGAATTACCACGTGGTTCCAGGACGCCATTGGTTGCTGAGGCTCTTATCTTATTGCCGGCAACTCCGGAAACGGAGATATCCACCGGGTTATCCACTGCAAGATAGAAAACGTTCATCTTGGTGGGGGAAACGGCTACACTTCCTTCGGCAACCATGTATTCGGAAGAAAAAGGTCTTATAATAGGTTCACCACCGGGTCCGGTAATTTCAATTATTCCACCCCAGGTTCTCTGTCCTATTGAATTTCCGGGCATTTCATAAATGCCTTTTCCTGTACCTCTTTCAACCGGCAATTCTCTATAGTTCAATCCGTCACGGCGTGAATATGTCTTTGCGCCTGATACCGGATCAGTTGATTCCGTCCACGGTTCTTTCATACCTTCAACAACGAGAATCTTTGGTGCTTGTGTAGTATCGCGTGCAGCAAGAAAAATATTAGCCTTGTAAGGATTTCCGCGGATAACGTAATTTGAATTCGGAATGACAACAGCTTCAAGCTCGTTGAATTTGACTTCACCTGCGCTGATCTGTGCGTAGAGGTAGTTGATCATTTCCGATTCGGCATTTCTCAAGTCAATCTGCATTGAGGACATGATCGCAATAAAACCCAGCAACGGGGAGTGACCGAATTTATGGTATTCCCAGGACTGCGTTTCAGGATCGCTCTTTCTTGTTTTTTTAACCGGCGGATCGGTCGTTAAACTCTTTTCAATTGATATTCTTAGCTGTTCCGGTAATTCCTTTTCCTTCACCAAGGTAAGCATGAACTCGCGGAGTGAAGCAATCTCATTTTTCAATATTCTGGCTTCACTTTTATCGTTAAGTTCGTTTCCGATCATGATGCGGTGAGGAGTATCGTAATTATCGGTAGCTTCAATTTTATCCCTGTCGATCGACTTGCCTGTAATGGCTGCGGATTTTCCCCTCTCTGCTTCGTTAAGAGTTTTAAGCTTAAGATCTTGGATATAGTCGTACAATTTTTGTGTACGTTCACGTACCTGGTTGGCTCTGTCGAGCCAGATCGCCGTCTTGGACGGGTTTATGCTGTTTTGTAGTTCGAATTCGCTATATATTTCTTTATTCTTATTCTCCATGGTGACGCCGGTTTTCTCCAGTCCTTCATCGATGATCAGGAACGCATCGAGAACGGACTTTGATACATTCAGTGCCAGCAATGCTGTCAGCACCAAATACATCATACCGATCATCTTTTGTCTTGGAGTTTCTTTTCCGTGTGCCATAATTGTGATGCGCTGAGTTTTTACTTGTTGATTATCACGTTCATGGCAGACAACATGTTGCCATATATGTTATTCAACGAAGACAGGTTGTCGCGCAACTTTACCACTTCTTCCTTATAACGGGCGGTTTCGTCGATCGAATCCTTGAGTTTGGCAATCATTTCTTCAATGCCGGTATATACTTTCTGGGTACCTTTGAGATGCTCCGCACCTTCCTTTACCTGAAGTTCATAAACTGCATTGAGTGCAGACAGATTCTTATTCAGGGCTTCAAGATGCTGCTCATGAGTACGGCCGGTTTGAGAAATAAGTTCGTGTTCACCTTTTAGGGTTTCAGCGATTTTCTGATACGATCCGGCAACTTCACTTCCTGATTTGGATACCTCTTCGGCTGAAGAAAGATAAGCTGATGCGAGGGACGAAGCAGAATCCTTTATAGTCTGGGCTGTAGCAACATATGTTTCATTCATACTGCCCACCGAACCTGCTGCCGTCTGTATATTAGTAAGGAATTCTCTTGTTGCGGCGGTAGCTCCTGAAATTTCTGCAATTCCTGCAGCTGCAACATTCAGTTTCTGAAGTCCTGTTCCAATGTTTTTCAGTGTATCCTCATTCAGAGATGCTTCACCCAGGAGGCTTTCGATCTTTTCAACAGGACGGCCGCCTATTCCTGAATCAAGCTGCTTCATTTCCTCCATCTCATCCTGTTCTGACATGCCTGCGAGCTCGGGGTAAACAAGTGTCCAGTCAAGCTCTTCATGAAGGGGTTCAAATGCTGAAAAGAAGAAAATGATAGCTTCGGTAAGAAGTCCTAAAGTAAGAAATAATCCTGCGCCTTTCCAGTGCTGTATTTTAAACAGAGCACCGATAATAACTATGGATGCACCCCATCCATAAAGTTTAGCCATGAACTTCTTCCAGGTCGAACTTGCCGTAATATCTTGTAAGCTTGCCATGGTATTGTTAGCGTTAAGTAATGTGAATATAATAGGGCTGATTAAATTCCGCCGAGAACTGGCCTGACACAACGGAAACCGATGAACGATTTGGCAGTATCCTGGTATTCGTAAGCACGTGTTCCATTCTGCATATAGTAGCCGATATCCTTCCATGAACCGCCCCTGATCACTTTACGTTTCATAACAGGCGGATCATCGGGAGCTGCATTATAACGGTAATCGGGATTCAGGTCGTGTGAAAAGGCATATGAAGATTCATCATAAGCTGTCAGTGTCCATTCAGAAACGTTTCCAGCCATATCATACAAACCATACTCATTAGGCTGATAGGTACCGACCGGAACCGGCATTACACCGCCGTCATCTGCATAGTTTCCGCGTAAGGGTTTGAAATTGGCCAGGAAACAACCATCCTTGTTACGGGTATAGTAACCACCCCAGGGATACATTGAATTTTCCAGGCCACCACGGGCTGCATATTCCCATTCTGCCTCGAGAGGTAAACGGTAGTCGTGAGTTCCGGGGCTTCCGCTTGCGCGCATGGCCGAGTTTAGAAGCATTGACCTCCATATACAGAAAGCTGTAGCCTGTTTCCAGGTAACACCTACAACCGGATAGTTGTCGTACGAAGGATGCCAGAAATACATCAATGTATAGGGTTCATTGAATGAATAGGTGAAATCGGCTATCCAAACAAGAGTATCGGGATAAACATTAACCACATCACGAATAACAAAGGATGAACGGTCATTGATCTCGATTTTCTCGCCCTGATTGTCAATAATAAAACCTTCGTATTTCTTGGTATCGAAATTATAACGGTTCGATTTACGGGCTGCCTGTTTATAATCGATCCAGAAGTATTCGTACTGCAGTTTCCGGGTATCGATTTCCTTCCTGTTATAAAAACGTTCCTGCTGATTGAGATACATTTCGTTCAAAATCTCATTGATTTCTTCATCACGGGCATCAATTCTTGCTTCCCAGTTAATTGCAGGAGGTTCAAT
>DATAEX010000541.1:0-3040 GCA_036257765.1 Bacteroidales bacterium | reverse complement strand
TCTGATTATTTTCAGAGACTTCGTAATTGACAAAAAGAAAAGCCTGGTTGCCTTGCGCCATCTTATTCACATCGAATACAATTTCTTCCGGTGCCGATAAATCGCCTTTTTTACGGCAATAAACCTTATATTGCTTATCCTTCTCGGTTCTGCTGTAATAATAATATCCGTTATCAAGCGAAGGCACAGTTTGATCATCTTCCTTGATCCTCCCTCTCATTTCTTTGTAAAGTTTTTCCTGCAAATCACCCGTATGTGACATTACCGTGTCGAAATATTCGTTTTCGGCCTTCAGATATTCCATTACATCAGGATTGTTCCGGTCCCTGATCCATGAATAATTATCTACCCGGGACGAGTTGAATTCCAGAAGTGTATCAGGTTTTACCGGTGCTTTTGGCGGAGCGGGATAATCCTCCTGTGTGGTTATTATTATAGTTTTGGTATCCCTGCAGGCAGGAAGCATAAACGACGACGATAAGAGAAATAAAATGAAACGGCTTGTTTTCATAATGGATAAAGTTTAGAGGATATTCAGCGATATCCGCTAATTTATGAAATTTAACCTTATCCCTATGATTATAGGACAAAGGAATAAAGGCCGTTCAAATAATCCAACGCTATTACTTTATCCCGTTCACCTTTATTCCCTTAATCACAGCCGCTATAATTCTTCGTTCGGAGCAAGTTTTTTATAAGAATTCTCTGCAGCTTCAAAGCTGTGTGCGCCTTGTTCCTGGAAATCAATTTCCGAGTCATCATTGGTCATACTGCCATCATAGACGCTTTTAAGAACATTAAAATCAAGTTTTTTCATAGGGATCAGTGCATTCATAACATTCCTGCCTGCCTCTGATTCCGGATCACTTAGCCACAAATTGAGGTTTGACGGCACAATCTGCCATGATACACCGTAACGGTCAGCAAGCCATCCGCATTGCTGAGCTTTCGGGTCGCCCCCTTCCGTTAGTTTGGTCCAGAAATAGTCAATCTCCTGTTGATTCTGGCAATTAACAACAAATGAAACGGCAGGATTAAAGATGAAAGGAACTTCAACACCGCTGTCCATTGCCTTGAAGTTTTGACAAATCAGGTTGAACGATGCATAGGCAACGGTGCCAGCGGGCCCCTCCTCGCCTTCTTTATATTTTTCAATTCTTTCAACAGATGAGTTTTTGAAAACAGACATGTAAAAATTGATTGCCTCTTCGGCCTTCCCACGTTGATTTCCGCTAAACATAAGGCATGGAGATAAGATATAATGTTCACTGCTCATTATAAGTTGCCATGAAACTCCGAATTTGTCCTGTACCCATCCATATCTTTCGCTAAATGGATATTCACCCAGCTCCATCAGGATATTTCCTCCGTCTGATAATTTCGACCACAATTCATCGATTTTTTCACGCGTGCGGCAGTTTACCATGAATGAAATGGCAGGGTTTAAATGGAATACAGGTCCTCCGTTAATAGCAGCAAAATCCATTCCTTCTATCCGGAAGGTTACGGTCATCACCGATCCCTTTGGCATTCCTGACACTTTTGCAGCATCTTCAGTATAGCGGGTTGTGGATTTAACCAGGGAATTTTTAAAAACAGAGGCATAATAATTTGCAGCCTCTTCAGCATTATTGTCAAAGAATAGAAAAGGAACTATGAACTGTTTTTCAATATCTCTCACTGCTTCAAGTGGCCTGGGTTTTATCTTTCGTTCCGTCATGTTTTTTAGTATTAGTTTTTTTGCGAGTATCTTCTTACTTCGGTGTTCGGTATTCGATGTTCAGTGTTAACACCCAAATCTCATAACCCACACATCCAGTACAGTATCCAGCATCTAGTATCTAGTATCCAGTGAAATGGGAAACAAAAACCTGCATGTAAAGTTCGCCCTTGTGATCGTCATTTTTTTGTAAAATCCAGTGTATTTAAGGAAATACTAACCTAACTTTACTTTTATTTAATCTAAATTAATTAACCATGAAAACAATCAGACTCTTTTTCCTGCTGGCTATGATATGTATGGCCGGCAGCATGTACGCACAGGATCAGCCCGCTGTGAAGGAAGATAAGGAAGAATCCGGAATGTCGGAAAGTGCAGGTGTATCGGATTTCTTTGTTCAGATTCCACATACCAAAGAACAATGCGTTCAAACACTTCAAAATATGAATGACAAAGGAGAACAACTACTTTCCGATTTTGAATTTGGATGTTCTTCTGGTGATCATACGGCCTATGGATTTGTTAAGGCAAAATCCAAGGAAGAGGTAAAGCAGATGCTTCCCGTATCTGAACAGGCAAGTGTCAAAATTGTAAAAGTTAAAAAATACACTCCGGCGGAAATTGAAAGCATGCATAAGACAATGTAAACAAAAGGCGCAGCTCTCTGAACTGCGCCTTTTTTCATTTAACAATCAGAATTCCTATCTTAGTTATGGCAAAACAAATATTACCATCAATCAACCTTTGAATTTAATATGAAATTCACCCGCGAAGACTATAATAAGAGGATTATCGATAAAGCCGGTAAGATCCCCGACGATGAACCGGTATTCCTTCTTAGGGCTCAGGACGTATACGCTCCGTCAACTCTTCGTTTTTATGCAAAGCTTCTCGAGGATGATGGAAACCTTGAAATGGCTGAGGAATTGCGTACTCATGCCCGACAAATGGTGGTGTGGCAGAAGTCGGTGAGGGTACATTTGCCGGATAAATAAGAGTTTGAAGAAGAAGTTTGATATGGTTTGAAACTGTTTCAAAACAAAGGTATTTCAAGTGGTACAGGTTTCAGGTGATTCAGGTTCCAGGTTTCAGATGTTTCTGAGATTTCAAATAGTTCCAATGGTTCCAGATTGTTAAGTCTCTATAGTCCCTGTAGTCCCTATAGTCCCTATAGTACATGTCTGCCGCTGAACAGAAGCTGGATTAGACTAGAAGACCAGTAGACTTAACAGACCATAAGACTTAGAAAAAGTAGTTATGGACCAGCTATTTCATATATTCCAAATTCATGAAGAAGATGCCAAAAGGATATCCGCAGCT
>DATAEX010000535.1:0-3399 GCA_036257765.1 Bacteroidales bacterium | reverse complement strand
TATGACAGATCTTTAAGCACCTGTCAGGTTAGTAGAGATCACATTTTTCTTTCCCCTGTCAGGTTCCTTGAATTGTCCTAAATCCCTAAATGCTACTCAACATTTTTTTACTATTTTTATCCAAATTCCCATCAATGCATTTCGAAGCCCGCCTTGATATTTTTGCGCTATTCATGTTGCTGGGCATATCCCAGGGAATTTTTCTGATCTATTATTACCTCAGTAAATCTAAACGGCAGGATCGTACAAACCTGTACTTTGGATTATTCCTGATCTCCTGTATCATACTGAACTCTGAAATTCTGCTGAATTACTCCGGGTTAATTGTCAAAGTCATCTCTGTCGAAAACTATTCGGAGCCATTCATTTTTCTGCCGATGCCCTTCATTTATATGTTAGTTAAAGCAAGGCTGAATGAAAAGTATACCCGTGAGGACTATGTCCATTTCTTCCCTTTCGTTTTCTATTTCCTGTACTGCTTTCTTTATTTTCTGCAATCACCCGAATTCAAATACAATAGCTATGTATATTGCTATAAGCCGGATTGGGCTGTGCTATCTGTGGACATGCGGCTGCCGGAAGATCCTCTCGGTCTCAGAAAAAGCCTGGCGCCGTTATATATAAGCCAGGCACTGGTATATCTTTATCTTATCTTTTTTAAAATGAAATATGCACTGGCTGAAGGGAAATTTGCATTCTTTGGCAGAAAGGATAAGAAAAGTGCGCTGATCTTTACTATTTGGATCCATACGGTGGTTGCTGTTGCTCTGGTTATATTCATCAAGATAAATTTTGAAAGAGATCTGGGTGATTACCTGATCGGCACATACATCTCAGTGCTGTTATATATTAACGGATTTTTAGTGGTATCGAGACAAATCACCCCGCACCATGAGGCGGTTAGAGAAGATAGTCTAAAGCCCAAATATGAAAAATCCCCGCTAAGCGAGGAAAAGAAGTCAGAAATCCTTAATAAGATTACCGTATTGCTTGAACAGAAAAAATATTTCAGCAAAAATACCCTTTCACTGGCTGAGCTTGCCAAAGCCGTGAGTGAACCACCGCATTATGTTTCACAGGTAATCAATGAAAAACTGGATAAGAATTTCTTTGACCTCCTTTCCGGTTATAGGATTTCCGAAGCAAAAAAGCTGCTTCATGAAAAAGCCGGAGAGCAGATGACCATTGAAGATATAGCCGAAAAAGTAGGTTATAATTCAAAAGCTGCATTCAATAAGGCATTCAAGACAATTACCGGAGTTACTCCTTCCGAATTCCGTAAAAACCGTTAGGGAAATCCCTTCTTATTAAGGTCTGCTTATCGGCACATGCATTCATAACGAAGCAAGTACGACTGGCCCAATGGCGTATTCCCTTTGTGATTGATGGTTGACATACTTTAGTCCAGTAATTTAAAAACTACATCATGAAAAACGATTTTATTATTTCAGAACGCCGGTACGATATCGATTGGTTAAGGATTATGCTGATATTTAGTGTATTCCTGTTTCATATAGGGATGTATTTTAACGGATTTGGATGGCATATTAAAAATCCCGATCGGCTTTACTGGCTCGATCCTATAATGGGATTTCTGCACACATGGAGAATGCCTTTGCTATTCCTTGTTTCGGGTGTGGGAACCTATTTTGCGCTGGGTAAGCGAACGGTTGGTCAATTTTTCGCGGAGCGATCGCGGAAGTTGATGATACCCCTTGTATTCGGTATGTTTGTTATAATTCCTCCTCAGGTTTTTGTTGAAAAGCAGGCAGAGTATGGAACCTTTCTGAATTTTATCCCGCACATCACCGAAGGATCTTATCCCCAGGGCAACTTCAGCTGGCATCACCTTTGGTTTATCCTTTATTTATTTATTTGTGCCTCTGCGGCCATTCCATTTATTCTTTTGCTTCGTTCCAAATCCGGAATCTGGTTTTACAGGATACTGGAAAAATATGCTTCAGTAAAAGGCTTTTTGTTTTTGCTGGTTATACCGCTTTTCCTGATCAGGATGGTATTATTACCGTTTTTTCCGCATGAAACCCATGCATTGATAAATGACTGGGAATATGTCTGCTCAAGCTTTTTATTCTTTATGTATGGTTATATTCTGCTTTCGAATAAAACACTTACCCGAAGTATTATTGAACAGCGCAGGATTTATGCGATAACTTCAATTCTTTTAACCCTTGTATATTTCTACGACTGGTTTCATTCAATTGATCCCTACGTAACGGATAATCTTCAGTTGCTTTTGTATTGCATGATGCAGATTTCCATTGCCCTGACCCTGATCGGTTATTTTGGACGATATCTGAACCATGATCATTCCTGGCGTAAAACACTGAACGAAGCCATTTATCCTTTTTATATTCTGCACCAGACTGTGATTCTGGTCTTGGCTTTTTCGTTAAGAAATTACGATATACAGGTGGGTTGGAGGGTTGTAATCCTGACAGTATTAAGCTTTGTCACAATAATATCGATTTATGTTTTCCTGGTAAAACCATTTAATCTGACAAGGTTTCTATTTGGCATGCATATACGTAAAAAGTCAGCCTTTACGAAACTATGGGCTGATGAAGCACTGACCCAAACCGGTTCCTGAATCGGCTAGCGCATTTCAGGTTCGCATCACAAACTGTCAGACACTTTGTTTATTTCGAAAGAGAAGTGTCTGACAGTATCAATAACATTCCACTGTCAGACGCCTAGCAAGCACAAACACAACGCTGACAGGTCTTTCAGACGCTGTCAAGTCCTGTTTGCAACAAAAACTCATTAATTATGGTTATTGCAGCAAGTGGAATCTTACTATCCGTATTCAACGAACTGATCTCTCCTATATATTCACCATGCTCTCCTGGCAGAATGGCCAGCCTTGCATTAGTGAGCATACGCGAAAGTTCCAGGGCATGCTCGGTTTTGACTACATCCCTGTCACCATTAATCACAAGGACCGGTACCAGTATTTTCCTGATAGCATCATCACTGATATCCCTGAATGAGAGCATTCTGTCTTTATCGCGGTTAAACATGGCAAGGAGTCCCGAAGTATCCGGATTAGCCTTTAAATAAGCATCCTTCAAAGGCTGTGGCATGTTTTCAAGTGAAGCATGTTTCATCCCTTCCCAGAACTGCGGTGGCATGCCTTCACGTTTAAAGTTGGTTGAGGCCAGTACCATCCTGTTTACAAGGTTGGAATGACGAATGCCTATTTGCAGGCATACTGTGCCGCCGTTACTGAAGCCCATGAAATTGGCTTTATCTATTTCCAACTGCTTCATAAGTCCGGCTATATCATCTGCATCCTGTTCAAAACTCAGCGTGCGGTCAATATCGAAAGTATGACCATGGGCCTGTAGTTCCACTCCTACCACACGGTGGGTTTTTGCCAGT
>DATAEX010000524.1:0-3476 GCA_036257765.1 Bacteroidales bacterium | reverse complement strand
AATAGTTTGAAATAGTTTGAAATATTCCTCTAACTTCTTCTTCAAACTTCCTCTTCAAACTTCCTCTTCAAACTTCTTCTTCAAACTTCTTCTTCAAACTAATCTCCTATAATCTTCACCAGTACTCTTTTATTTCGTTTTCCGTCAAACTCGCCGTAAAAGATTTGTTCCCATGGACCGAAATCCAATTTGCCATTGGTAACGGCAACTACAACCTCTCTCCCCATAATAGTTCTTTTCAGATGTGCATCGGCATTGTCTTCGAATCCATTGTGCCGGTACTGATCATAAGGTTTTTCAGGAGCAAGCTTTTCAAGCCATACCTCAAAGTCGTGATGCAGGCCTGCTTCATCATCATTGATGAATACACTACTGCTGATATGCATAGAATTGCATAAAATAATTCCTTCCTTAATTCCGCTTTCCTGAAGGCATTGTTCTACCTGGTGAGTTATATTCACCAGTTCACGCCGTTTGTTAATATTAAACCATAGTTCCTTGCGATACGATTTCATGGGTTATTATCTGAGTTTAAGTTCACTGATAATTGCATCAATTTTGGAATCAAGTGCGTTATTTACCGATTCAAAATCTTCTATCCGTTTCAGGTCCTCCCTAACACCAAAATAGAACTTTATTTTAGGTTCAGTCCCTGAAGGCCTGATGGAGATTTTAGTGCCATCGGCAGTGAAGATCTGCAATACATCTGATTTGGGAATAACTATACCGCCATTCTTGCGGTTCGCCTTTTCTAGTGATTTTGGATCGATATAATCCATTACCTCGGTCACCATCGAACCATTAATAACGGAAGGCGGATTAGTTCGAAAATCCTTCATCATTTGAAGGATCTCTTCTGCGCCCGATTTTCCCTTTTTAACTACAGATATCAGTTTTTCTTTATATAACCCAAATTCACGGTATATATCAAGTAATTGCTCATACATGGTCATTCCCTGGTCTTTTGCATAAGCAGCAGCTTCAGCCAGAAGGGCGCACGACATCACGGCATCTTTGTCGCGCACAAATTCACCGGCAAGATATCCATAACTCTCTTCGCCTCCTCCGATGAATATTTTCTGACCTTCAAACTGTTTTATCACATCAGCAATATATTTGAAACCGGTAAGAACATCATAACATGTAACCTCGTATTTACGGGCAATTTCAGCGAGCAGTTCAGTAGTAACAATAGTCTTTACTATATATTCATTACCCTTTAACTTGCCGTTCGAAGACCATTTCGTTAACAGATAATTGATAAGAAGGGAAGCCGACTGATTCCCGTTCAGAACAATAAATCTGCCTTTGTTATTCTTTACTACAACACCGACTCGGTCAGCGTCCGGATCAGTGGCCAGTACAATATCGGCATTGGTCTGTTCGGCTTTTTTTATAGCCAGTTCGAGTGCGGAACTTTCTTCAGGGTTTGGAGAAACAACGGTGGGAAAATTTCCGTCTGAGACATCCTGTTCAGGAACATGGATAACGTTGGTAAATCCGAATTTCTTAAGTATGATAGGCACAAGTTGAACTCCTGCACCATGGAGCGGCGTATAAACGATCTTCATATCTTTCTGCCTTTTGATGACATCATGTGATAATGAAAGACCTGTTATCTGGTTGGTGTAAACATCATCGATTTCTTTTCCGATCAACTCTATATTTTCGGGTTTGGCATTGAGATTTACCCTGTCGATTGACTGAATCGACTGAACTTCGTTAATTATAAGCTTGTCATGTGGAGCTATGATTTGGCCACCATCATCCCAGTAAGCTTTGTATCCGTTATATTCCTTTGGGTTATGCGAAGCCGTAATTACTACTCCACTCTGGCATCTGAAATAGCGTATTGCAAAGGATAATTCCGGTGTCGGGCGTAAATCTTCGAATAAATATACTTTAAAACCATTCGCAGAAAAAATATTAGCTGTGGTTTCAGCGAAAAGCCTGCTGTTATTTCTTGAGTCATGTGCTACAGCTACTTTAATCTGCGGAATTCCGGCAAATTCTTTCTTTAAATAGTTACTGAGTCCCTGAGTGGCCATAGCGACAGTGTAAATGTTCATCCGATTGGTTCCTACACCCATTATGCCGCGTAAACCACCTGTTCCGAATTCAAGATCACGGTAGAAGCTCTCAATTAGCTCGTTTTCGTTTCCTTCGAGAAGTTCTTTTACTTTTTTGCGTGTTTCTGGATCATACTTTTCATTGAGCCACTGTACGGCACGATCCCGGACACTTTTAATCAAGCTGGTATTTTCTTCCATCTTATGAATTATTGTCTTTCAAGGTTTTTAATGGCGGTTTGAAGACTTTCCCTCCAATGAGGAATTTTAATATCAAAATTACGCTTTATTTTACTCTTGTCCATCACACTATATGCAGGTCTACTGGCAGGAAGCGGATACTCCCGGGTTCTTACCGGCTTGATATGACAGTCACTGCCTGTGGCGTTCATTATTTCAATGGCAAAATCATACCATGAACACACACCTTCGTTAGAGTAATTGTATATACCTGATTTAAACGAATTTTGTTCAGAATATGAAAGCAAAGTAAATAGTGCATTAGCGAGGTCTCCCGCATAAGTTGGAGTCCCTGTCTGATCATAAACTACATTTATTTCTTTCCTTTCACCGGAAAGCCGGATCATGGTCATCATGAAATTTTTCCCGAATTCGCTATATAACCAGGATGTCCGGATGACAATACATAATGGATTGTTCAGGAGAGCTTCTTCGCCGGCCAGTTTACTCTGTGCATATACCGAAGAGGGATTCGGTACATCATCCTCACGGTGAGGAACATTTTTTGAACCATCATAAACATAGTCAGTCGACATGTGAATCAAACGCGTTCCTTTCAGGCATTCTGATGCAAGAATTTCAGGGATTTTTCCGTTCACAGTAAAGGCTGAATCCTTGTGATTTTCAGCAAGGTCAACTGCAGTATAAGCTGCGCAATTTATAATATAGTCAAAGTAATTTTCACTAAAAAACCGGCGTACCTTTTCCAGGTTTGTAAGGTCCAGATCATCAATGCCTATAAAATTGCAATTAAACCGGCTAAATTTTCCTGATTCAAATCGAAGCGCTGATCCCAGCTGACCATTTGATCCGGTGATTAAAACCTTTTTCATAGTGTTACAACATAAAATTGTATTCTGAATTTGAAAAAAGCGGAAGACCGAGATCCCGATCAGATACTTTAATTTCAGTTGACTTTAATTTCCAGTCAATTGCGAGTTGAGGATCATTATAAACAATTCCACTTTCGGCTTCCTTTTTGTAATAGTCATCCGTTTTGTACAGCACAATCGCTTTTTCGGACAAGACCGAAAAACCATGTGCAAAACCCTGCGGTATGAGAAGTTGAAGCTTGTTTATCCCGGACAATTCAATTCCATACCACTTAGCAAATGTCGGAGAATCTTTCCTGAGGTCCACTGCAACATCATAAATGGTCCCTTCAAT
>DATAEX010000160.1:0-6288 GCA_036257765.1 Bacteroidales bacterium | reverse complement strand
CCACAGCAACTTAAGAAATTTAAAAGAATCAGTGATCAGTATGAATTGAGGAAAACTATTATTCTGGAGGAATTGAAGGCCTCGAATATTAACATAGATATTATTGAAGTAATTGTTGGAAGAGGAGGACTGGTAAGGCCTATAGAATCAGGAGTCTATATAGTAAACGACCGTCTCAGGCACGACCTGCTTGAAGGCGTTATGGGTGAGCATGCCAGTAACCTGGGAGGACTAATTGCTCATGATATCGCCAGGGAACTTCCAAAATGCAGGGCTTTCATTGCTGATCCGGTTGTTGTGGATGAATTGCAGGACGTTGCCCGGATAGCGGGACATCCTATGTTCCAGAGATATTCGATTTTTCATGCGCTTAACCAAAAGGCAACTGCCCGGGCATATTCCCGTCTTATGAACAGGAAGTATGAAGAACTTAACCTGGTACTGGCTCATATGGGCGGAGGAATATCTATTGGCGCACACAGGAAAGGAAAAGTTATTGATGTGAATCAGGCTCTCGACGGTGAAGGTCCTTTCTCTCCCGAACGTTCCGGCACCTTGCCATCCGGAGCACTGGCCAAGTTGTGTTTTAGTGGAAAACATACGCTCGATGATGTCAAAAGGATGATTACCGGCGAAGGGGGTTATGTAGCCTATATGGGTACGAACAGCGCATACGAGGTAGAACTTCTTGCTCAGGATGGTGATGAAAGAGCCCGGCTTATCCAGGATGCCATGTCGTATCAGATAGGAAAGGAAATAGCGTCAATGTGCGCGGTTTTGCATGGAGATGTAGATGCTATCATACTGACCGGGGGAATCTCGCATAACCCGATGGTAGTGGAATATATCAAGAAAATGGTGTCATTTATAGCTCCAGTCGTTATTTACCCTGGCGAGGATGAAATGCATGCCCTGGCCATGAATGGGCTGATGGTTTTAAAGGGTGAGATAAAACCACGCGAATACGATGAATCTACAATGGTAAATGTGCAATTACCTTGCTGGGAAGCCAAGGATAAAGAAAAAGATGAAATGATGAAGTCGATGGATGAGTAAAAAATATTTACCTACGGATTTGAAATCGAAACAGGTAGGATCTTTCCTCTCATAAACCGATGAGCAGTTAATGCGAAATAACCTATAAATTCAGCCATTTCGGTAGCATTCAAAGGTGCCTTATAGCCTGGAAATGCATCACTGAGCATTTCTGTCTGGACAGATCCTAATGCCAGGCAATTAAAAACAATATTCTTTTCATTCAATTCCGCATCCAGACATTCAGTCATGCAGGCCATTGCGGCTTTTGAACTGCTGTACCATGACAATCCTGCAAATTTTTTACTTCCCTGGAATCCACCCATACTTGAAATATTTATCACGTGAGAACCGGCTTGAGATCCCATGAAGGGCAGCATGTGTCTAATAAGGATTGCAGGAGCAAAACAATTCACATTGAAGGTGGCCAGTATTTCATCAAAGCTTGTTTCAGAAAACGGCTTGTTAACAAGAAAACCGGCATTGTTTATTAATATGTCGAGGTGAAAACCCTTTGATGGCAATTTTTTTGTCAATATTCCCGGATTATTGGCCACTTCCAGCAAATCTACCGCAATTGGTTTTATTACCGAGGTTTTACTAAGTCCGGCACATTCAGATGCAAGCCGGCCAAGCGCAGTTTTGTTTCGTGATAATGCGAATACATGCATATTTTCTTTTCGGGCAAAGTACTTCACAGTTTCAAAACCAATACCCCGGCTGGCACCTGTAATCATCACATTCATGTGTAGATGTGTATATGAATTTGTAATTTTAGCACGTTTATTGCTTTAAAATTAAGAAAGAAACCATGATAAATAAACATGCCTCGCTGATATTAAGTTTGCTTTTTATTACTATATCAGCGTTCTCGCAGGTTGAAGAGAAACTACCTTCGGAAAAAGAAGAGCAGAAGGTGAAACTGCCCTTCAGAGAGAGGATCGTTTTCGGTGCTGATTTTGGTTTAAGCTTCGGTAGCTTTACTTATATAAAATTAGCTCCAACTGTAGGATACCGGATAACAAACAGGCTCACTGCAGGATTAGGTCCTATTTACATCTATGCCAGGGATAAATATTATGATGTGGAATCTTCAATCTATGGCATAAAAACTTATGCGTCATTTACTATTTACCAGGGTACTCAGAAAGAAAACCGTTTCGGCATTGGTGATTTAATGGTGCACGTTGAAAATGAAGTGGTCAATGTAGACAAATTTCCTACCACCGACAGACTTTGGATCGATAATCTGCTGCTTGGAGGAGGCCTTTACCAGACACTCGGCGGACGTCTGGGTGTCTCAATTTTTGTTTTATGGGATGTAACACAAAACTTTTACTCGCCTTATTATATGCAGAACCCGGTATTTAAATTCGGACTGAATTTTTAGGCAAGAATTCGACACAACCTCATTAACTGTACAACCAATTACCTATCTGAAAGAAAATCCAAGACCAGCTGATAATACACTGTAATTGGCCCAGCTGTAATCAAAATGCAGAGTTACAATAGCAAGCTTGAAACGCATTCCGGCATTGAACCTGGGTTTTGTTATGCTGCCATCCTGATTTTTAATCCGCATGTCCAAAGGATCGTTAATGGCGACGACGACCGGTTGCAATGTTTCGTCCAAAGTTACTGTCGGAAATTCGCCCTCCATTTTTAAATTGGTCTCTGTAGTTACAAAGCCAATTCCCCCGTAAAAAGTTACAACTTTCAGATCGGCGGCGATAAGAAGGTTCAGAGTATGGCTCTTTACCCATATTTTCATATACTGGTCATCCCATGTATTGCTGCCTTCCACATTAAGACTGCCTGCTCCAATAGTACCCGGATTAATATCCATATCTACAAATGTATGAAGCTTGGTATAACCATACATCAAAGATAACTTAAGTACCGGAATTCTTTTTACACCGGGGATCCATTGCTTTAAATCATGACGACCTCCTATTCCCCAAAGTCCTAATTCATTTTCTTTGTATTTGATATTTGGCAGATAACGGAACATCACATCAGTACCTTTTATCAGTCCGACACCAGCCTGAATCATCGGGGCGGGAACTATGCGGGTATTGATTCCTTCAGGCATCCTGAAAGCAGGTGACTGAAACCCGGAAAAGTTGTACACTATTTGCGGACCGCCTATACCTTCGCCGGATATGGTTTGTGTTTCAGGATTTTCACCGGATCCAAGTTTCAGGTAGTTAAGTTCCGAATCATCTATTGTGTAAGTCCTGTATTTCTGAGGTACTATGGCTGCACTTGTTGTAAATGTAATATCAAATCCTCCGAGTTTATGAGGTTCAGCGGTATTGTACCAACCACCGGCAAGTGCTGCACCAAAAGCATTTACTGCAGGTGTAACATACGGCTGAAGTAGTTTTTGCGCATCTTCTGTCCCACCTGCAAGCATGTTTCCTAATTCGCCAACCTGACTATAGGTATTAAAATTAGAAGTTAACAGGATGGTAAGGATCAGGGTAAAAAGGGATTTTAAGATTGTTTTCATTTTGCCCGGGTTTAAATATTTAATCATAATACGTGAAACGTGCTATATGGTTGCAAATTGTGACTCAATCGTCCTATTTGCAAAAAATTGAATAACTTGGTTATGCGAATCAAATATTATCTTTTCAAATAAACTTCATGACTAAATTTATGAAAAACAGGCTCATAGGACGATTACCGAAAGTTGGTATCAGGCCGGTAATTGATGGCAGAGAGACCGGTATACGTGAATCACTGGAAAACCAGACGATGAACATGGCAAAAAATGCCGCAAAACTGATTGAAGAAAACCTGCGATTCCCTTCAGGAGAAAAAATAGAGTGTGTCATTTCTGATACCACTATCGGAGGCATTGCCGATGCAGCTCGTTGTGCCGACCAATTTGAAAGAGAAGGCGTGGCTCTTTCTCTGACTGTGACGCCCTGCTGGTGCTACGGGATGGAAGTTATGGATTCTAATCCTTTTATTCCTAAAGCAATTTGGGGACTTAACGGTACTGAACGTCCCGGTGCTGTGTACCTTGCATCAGCTATTGCAGGATATTCGCAAAAAGGTTTGCCCGTTTTCAGTATATATGGCAGAAATGTACAGGATGCAACCGATGCAACGATACCCGGGGATGTAAAAGAAAAAATACTGCAATTTGTTAAGGCCGGGCTTGCTGTTGCTTTAATGAAAAACAAAACCTATCTGGCCATTGGTTCAGTATCGATGGGTATTGCCGGGTCACTTGTAAATCCCGATTTCTTCTTCGATTACCTGGGGATGAGAACCGAATTTGTGGATATGTCGGAAATCAGAAGGCGGCTCGACCTGGAGATTTTTGATAAAGACGAATTCCAAAAGGCCATGAACTGGACTAAGGCTAACTGCAAAGAAGGACCTGATCCTAATCAGAACCCCTCGGACAGAAAAAGAAAAGACTGGGAATGGGAGACTGTAGTTAAAATGACACTGATCTGTAAAGATCTTATGATCGGAAATCCCAAACTTGCGAAAATGGGTTTCGGTGAGGAAGCAAAAGGCAGAAACGCAATAGCAGGCGGTTTTCAAGGCCAGAGGCACTGGACCGATTTTTATCCAAATGGAGATTTTACCGAAGCAATATTGAATTCTTCGTTTGATTGGGACGGAGCCAGGGAACCATACATTTTTGCAACAGAGAATGATAGCCTTAATGGAGTTTCAATGCTTTTTGGTCATTTACTGACCGATACAGCGCAGATATTTTCAGATGTCCGGACATTCTGGAGCTCTGATGCGGTGAAGAGGGTAACAGGAAAATCATTAACAGGACTGGCTGAAAGCGGTATCATTCATCTTATTAATTCAGGATCCACAACTCTCGATGCGACAGCAAGGCAAAAAGACGATAAAGGAAATCCTGTTATGAAACCATTCTGGGAAATAACCCCTGAAGAAATTAAACTTTGCCTTGAAAATACCGATTGGTGTCCGGGTAATAAAGGATATTTCAGAGGTGGTGGCTATTCTTCTCATTTCAGGACCGCCGGACAGATGCCGGTTACCATGTCAAGGATTAATCTGATTAAAGGACAGGGCCCTGTTATCCAGATTGCTGAAGGCTGGACAGTTGAATTGCCTGATGAAATTCACGGTGTTTTAGAAAAACGGACGGATCCTACCTGGCCTACTACATGGTTCGTTCCAAGGACGAATGGTACCGGAGCATTCAAAGATGTATATTCGGTAATGGCAAACTGGGGGGCTAATCACGGTGCTATATCATACGGGCATATCGGATCAGAATTAATGACACTTGCTTCCATTTTAAGAATTCCGGTATGCATGCATAATGTGGATCATAACCGGATCTTCCGTCCTGCTATGTGGGGAGCTTTTGGCAGCGATCCCGAAGGTGCTGATTACAGAGCGTGTTCGATTCTAGGTCCTTTATATATGTAATTGATAACTAAAAGGAAAATTCAACTTATGACAAATTCTACTGATAAATATTTCAGGCTTTTTGCAGTTTGCATGATTATACCACTTATAACAGCCTGTAAATTAAATAATAATGTTGATAATAAAGCAACTGAAAGCATGACCACGACCTATAATGAAGGAACCTATGGCTATGATGTAGATTTTTTCAAAAACCTGAATATTGAAACGATTGAATTAAAAGATTCCGGATCAAATGCTATGGTATTAATTGTTCCCGGTTACCAGGGACGGGTTATGACCAGTACATCTGACGGGTATGAAGGCACTGGATATGGATGGATTAAATATGATTTAATTAAGGGTGGGCAGATAAAGCCGCAGTTTAACCCATACGGAGGAGAAGAGCGTCTTTGGCTGGGTCCGGAGGGAGGAATGTTTTCGGTATATTTCAAAAAAGGTACCAGTCAGGAATTTGCTAACTGGAACGTCCCTAAGGAAATTGATACCGAGCCCTTTGAGGTGGTATCAAGGGACATGGGAAGTGTGAAGTTCAAAAAGGATTTTAAACTGGTCAATTATAGCGGAACACCTATGGAGATAGGAATCGAAAGGACTGTTAAAATACTCTCTAAGGGAGAAGTAGAAACAGCCCTGGGATTTGCTCCGGATAAGGATCTGAAATTTGTAGCCTTTCAGTCAGAAAATTTGTTATTTAATAAAGGCAACCAGGACTGGACCGAAAGATCCGGTATACTTTCGATATGGATGTTGTCCATGTTCAGGCCTTCTGATAACGGTGTTGTGGTTATACCTTTCAGGAAAGGAAGTGAAAAG
>DATAEX010000511.1:0-2751 GCA_036257765.1 Bacteroidales bacterium | reverse complement strand
GTTGAATTTTTCGTGATTGCCCGACATAATCATTCAGAAATGTATTAAGGTTATTACGGTACGGTTAAGAACAACAAAATCCCTCATATGTGCGATTTTTGGTTAATTTTAGATTCAAAAATAATTATTATCGTATGACATTCTCAATTAAAAAGCTGGTACCTTGCCTGATTGCACTGTTTACAGGTGGTTTCATGATTTCGGGTTGTGCAACTAATACTGCCGGCAGGATCAACGATGACGGCTCAGGCGCTTATGTTACCGGAACCTATCGAAATCTTTTCCTTGAAAACGGTCATTCCCGTGAAGAAATAACCAATAAATTAAATGCAGCTTTCCATCAGCTGTTTCATGGAGACTCATCGCAAAGAATTTATTTCGAATCAGGCAACAACCGTAACGGAGCGCTCGCCTACCTATGCGATGTACTTCATAATGATGTAAGAAGTGAAGGAATGTCATATGGAATGATGATATGTGTTCAAATGGATAAGAAAGCGGAATTCGATGCTTTATGGAACTGGGCATTGACGTACATGTATAATCATTCGGAGAATCACCCTGCAAGTGGTTATTTTAAATGGTCTGTCGGTCGTGACGGGATTGCCTTTTCTGAAACCCCCGCTCCTGATGGTGAAGAATATTTTGTAACGGCTCTCTATTTTGCAGCTCACAGATGGGGTAACGGAGAAGGGATATATGATTATAAAGCATATGCCGATACCATTCTCTCTGATATGCGGCATCATCAGATCAAAACCGGAAAAGCAGGAAGGGACAACGTCACAATTGGTCCCATGGTTAATGAGGAGCACAAAATGATATTGTTCGTCCCGAATGCCGGACAGAATAATTTTACAGATCCTTCATATCACCTGCCTGCTTTTTATGAACTGTGGTCAAGGTGGGGACCTGAGGCTGACAGGGAGTTCTGGGCCGATGCAGCTGATTCGAGCCGCACATTTTTCATGCATGCCAGTCATAAGACTACCGGTCTTTCAACCGATTATGCAAACTTTGACGGGACACCTCATTTCGTACCCTGGAATCCTAATTCGGTGAATTTTGCCTATGATTCCTGGCGCACAGCCGGAAATTGGGCCGTAGACTGGTCGTGGTGGCAAAAAGATAAAAATGAGCAGGAACTGAGTAATCGCATTCAATCATTCTTTGCAGGCATGGGAGTAACAACATACGGCCATGTTTTCAAACCTTCAGGAGAAGTGCTAAATCCGGCGCACCGGACAGGATTGGCTGCAGTAAATGCTACAGTAAGCCTTGCAACGACTCACGATAAAGCCAAAGAATTTGTTGAAGACTTCTGGAATGCATCTGTTCCACAGATATTTGGTGACCGTTATTACGATGGCACACTTTATCTGATGAATTTATTGCATTGCAGCGGTGAGTTTAAGATCTGGAAACCGTAAATACTGCCAGAAAAATTACTGGTACCATCTCACATAATCGACGATCATATGCTGAGGAAACGTCGTGGTTCCATCCGGATAGCCCGGCCAGTTGCCTCCTACAGCTACATTAAAAATCAGGAACTGCGGCAGATCGAATGGAAAAAATTGAGTATTCGTTTTTTCTCTCTCATAATACTGCTGATTATCAACAAGCCAGCGCAGTCTATCCGGAGTCCATATAAGTGTGAACACATGGAAATCTTCATGATACGACCCGGTTGAAAGTCGTTTATTACTTCCCACATATTTGTGTCCATTCTCTTCCCAGTGGACAGTTCCGTATACCAGGTCAGGTTGGTGACCGAGATATTCCATTATATCGATTTCACCACATTTGGGCCAGCCAACCGTTGTAATATTCGGCCCAAGCGTCCATAATGCAGGCCAGATGCCACGACCTACAGGCATTTTTGCCCTTATTTCAATCCTGCCATAAGTGTATTCTTTTTTACCCAGCGTTGTAATTCTCCCGGAAGTATACAACGATGCTGAAGGATTAAGGGCAGTTATATGCAGATAACCCGAATCGAGATGAACATTATCAGTAAGGTTAGTATAAACTTCAAGCTCATTGTTCCCCCAGCCATTATTATTACCCTGTTCATAATTCCACCAGGCTGTGTTCAGAACGTTATCCCCAAATTCATCGCTCCATACAAGATTTGAAAAATCAACATTGAACAATTTTATTTTCAGCATCTGGTTAGTAATCTGTGCATTTACCGGGTTGCTGAATTGAATCTTAAAATAAAGGTCCTGTTTATTTGCAGTATCATGGAGGATAGTGATATTGAAAGATGCCGTTTTAACTCCCGGTGCAAAAACAAGTGTTCCTGATAATGATTCATAATTCTCTCCTGAAACAGCTGTACTGTCAACGGTAGTATAATCAACAGTGACTTCTTCCTCAAATGTATTTGATAATGAAACTGAGATTCTGGCCGATTCACCCGGAGCATCCTCGCATACAGAAATTATTGAATCAGAGATTTTGATTTCAGGAAGAACAACCGGATCTTCTTTTTTACAAGTAAGCGCCACGAATGAAAATGCCAACAATACAACGATCGATGATCTCATGGTATCTGATTTATTTTTTCAAATTTATAAAAAAGAAGATACCGGGATATTTTCAGGGCGAGTTTAACATTTATATCCGAAGAAGTAAGTAAGAAGTTTGGTTCCTTCTGTGACGACGGAAAGTAACAAAAAACCCCGGCGAAACGGTTCAGAATAAATCAGGGATTAACCAGACTTAAAAAATATCGTTTCACCAGGG
>DATAEX010000510.1:0-5773 GCA_036257765.1 Bacteroidales bacterium | reverse complement strand
TACCTGAACGCGTCACCATCCACAGATCCTTGCTTGATGTTCCTTCGGGAGTTTTGATGCTTCCTTCCATATCCGAAACGAAATACAGCGTATTTTCATCAGCCGATAATGCAGGATGCGCAATAACCACGCTATCCTCAGCCAACGCCAAAGATTCTGCATCAGTCCATTTATCACCGTTTCGTACAGACCTGAATATTTCACATCCAAGGGCTTTCCTTTTGCTTACATTGCATCGGGTGAAATACATAGTGTTATAATCCGATGAAAAAACAGGCGTGCCTTCTTCTGCTTCAGTGTTTATGGGTTCAGGAAGAGGAAGGGGAGTGCTCCACTTTCCTTTTTTATCCATTGTTGAGAAGAAGATATCGGCAAATTGCTGTCCGGTACCACCATGTTCGGCATTGCCGACAGTTTCGTCGCGCGAAGAGGTAAAGTATAATTCCTGGAAATCAGATCGGGAATAGGCAGGGCTATAATCGCTGAATTTAGAATTTATGAATTTCTGTTCTTCTACCTGGTAACCGGTTGGCTGATCCATCCATTGTAATGCAAAATCACATGACAGAATACCATCTGAACCCCTGGGATCGTCCGGGACCAGTTCTTTATATCGCTGATACTGTGCCTTTGCTTCCTCATAATTCTGGTTCATGCGTAATGCATCAGCGTAATAAAGAATGGAAAGGGGATTTTCATAATCTTTGGCTATAACTTTTCCATACCAGAGGGCTGCCTGCGGTGCATTATCAATTTTACGATAACATTCAGCTATATAAAACGCTATATTAAGTTTCTCTTTTTTATCTGATGTTTTCTGATAGGCGTCCTTAAATTCGTCTATAGCGGCAAAATATTCACCTGCATCGTAGGTGGCATAAGCTTTTGCAGATTTTTTATTCTGGCCTGTGACATCTGTGCCGAAAATGCAAAAGATGACAATAAGAAAATATGTAAGAGCTTTCATATTAACCCAGGTTTTATAATCGGATAAACGGATAAACATTACAGTTCGTATGCAAAAATAGTACATTGAACAAATATAGTAAAAAGAAGATTGCAACCGGGTATGTACAAAAAAGCCGGCTGTTAACAGCCGGCTTAAAGTTTAACCATAATAAGCACAATCAATTATCATAATACAAGGCGAATTCATAGGGATGCGGGCGTAACGCCAGTTCATTTATTTCATATTCCATCTTGTAACTGATATAAGTTTCAATAAGATCTTCGGTAAATACATTACCGGAAGTGAGAAACTTATGATCTTTATCCAGAGCCGCTAAAGAATCAGCCAGTGATCCGGGAACTGATTTTATGGATGACTTCTCTTTTTCGGATAATTTATAAATATTAGCATCCATGGGCTTGCCGGGATCGATTTTATTCTGAATGCCATCTATCACAGCCATAAGCATTGCGCTCCACAAGAGATAACCATTGGCTGTAGGATCGGGGCAGCGGAATTCGAATCTTTTAGCCTTCGGATTATCGCTATACATCGGAATACGAATGGCGGCTGACCTGTTTCGTGCAGAATACGCAAGGTTAACAGGAGCCTCATATCCTGGAACCAAACGCCTGTATGAATTAGATGTCGGAGCTGCAAAGGCAAGCAGAGCAGCTGCATGTTTCAGGATTCCACCTATTGCATATAAACCAAGTTCCGAAAAACCAGCATATTTATTGCCGGCAAATAATGGCTTATTATTCTTCCATAATGAAAAATGCGAATGCATGCCGCTTCCATTATCCATGAAAATTGGCTTAGCCATAAAAGTCACAGTCTTCCCATAGCGCTTTGCTACATTTTTTATGATGTATTTGTACCATAAGAACTGATCGGACATTTTGGTCAGTTCGGCGTATTGCATGTCAATTTCACACTGACCGCCGGTGGCTACCTCATGATGATGGGCCTCAACCACTATTCCAACTTTCTGCATTTCGCTAACCATTTCGGAACGGAGATCGCTGTAAGTATCTGTAGGGCTCACCGGGAAGTAACCTCCTTTATAGCTCGGCTTGTAGCCAAGATTTGGTTCTTCTATACGGTTGGTATTCCAGGCCCCTTCAACCGAGTCGATCTGATAGAAGCCCATGTTCTGTGTCTGATCGTACCGGATTTCGTCAAAAATGAAAAATTCAGGTTCAGGACCTATATACGCTGTATCAGCTATTCCCGTGCTATTCAGAAACTCAACAGCTTTTTTAGCAACGTACCTCGGATCGCGTGAATAAGGCTCCTTGGTTACCGGATCATAAACATCTGCTATAACACTTACAGTCGGTTCTTTGAAAAAGGGATCCATTTTGGCGGTCTCGGCCTGCGGAATAGCAATCATATCGCTCTGATGAATGCCCTGCCATCCCCTTATGGATGATCCATCAAAGCCCAGTCCATCCTTGAAAATACCTTCATCCCAAATATCGATGGGATACGAACAATGTTGCCATGTGCCAAGAAGGTCCACGAATTTCAGGTCAACCGTCTTCGCGCCATTCTTTTTAGCAAACTCAAAAAACTCTTTAGGTGTCATAACAGAATGTTTTAGTTCATACTTGAGAATTTTATCGAGTGAATAATAATTCCCTGTATTTTGGCAAAGGCCAGTACTGATCATCCACTATCAGTTCAAGTTTATCAACATGATAACGGATATCGTCGAGAAAACAGAAAATTTTAGTGGAATAGGCTAAAGCTTTTTCCCGTTCGTCCTCAATTTTATTGGCAACTTTACGGGTTTCGATCATTTCATTCACCTTTGCCTTAATATAACTTACATGACCTGAGATTGTCCTGATCAGTTCAAGCCGTGCACCGGCAAGCTCTTTATATTCTTTATCACCAAAAAGCTCTTTTAATCCCTTGACGTTTTCTATAAGTTCGCTTTGATACCGGATGGCAACAGGTACAATATGGTTCATTACCAGGTCGCCCAAAACACGGGCTTCTATCTGAACCCTTTTAGTATAGTTATCCCATCTGACAAGAGCACGGGCTTCATTTTCACGTTCAGACATGACGTCAAGATCGGCAAAAAGCTTTTTTGACTTAGGCGTAAGATAGGCATCAAGGGCTTCAACGGTATTGGTAATATTTGAAAGTCCCCTTTTTTTGGCTTCCTTCTTCCATTCTTCGCTGTAATTATTGCCTTCAAACCGGATCGGTTTTGATTCTGTTATATATTTCCTGAGTACCTGGAAAATAGCTTCATCCTTTTTAACATCTTTTTCGATAAGTTTGTCTACTTCCCTTTTGAATTCAATCAGCTGTTCAGCAACGGCACTGTTTAAAGCTGTCAATGGCACAGCGGGATTTGCAGAGGATCCTACTGCTCTGAATTCGAATTTATTTCCGGTGAAAGCAAAAGGAGAAGTACGATTTCTGTCTGTATTATCAAGAAGAATAGACGGTACTTTGATTACACTAAGTTTCAATTCGGTTTTTTCATCCGGAGTCATTTTTTCATTGGTAACTTTTTTTTCAATTCTGTTAAGCATATCAGTTAATTGTTTACCAATAAAGGCTGAAATAATGGCCGGAGGGGCTTCATTTGCACCAAGCCTGTGAGCATTTCCGGGAGTGGCAACACTGGCTCTGAGCAAATCAGCATGTTTATGCACTGCTTTAAGTGTATTGACAAGGAAAGTCAGAAATTGCAGATTTGTTTTCGGATTTTTACCCGGTGAAAATAGATTAACTCCTGTATTTGTAGCGAGTGCCCAGTTACAATGCTTTCCTGATCCATTTATATGATCGAATGGTTTCTCATGATGCAGTACTGCCAAATGATGATGTCGTGCAATTCGTCTCATCATATCCATTAACAAAACATTATGGTCGACGGCCAAATTACACTCCTCAAAAATTGGAGCACATTCGAACTGGTTCGGTGCTACCTCATCATGTCTGGTTTTGATTGGAATACCTAGTTTATAGGCCTCGAATTCAAATTCATTCATAAAAGCAGTTACTCTTTCAGGAATCGACCCGAAATAATGATCTTCAAGCTGCTGATCTTTTGCAGAAGCGTGGCCCATTAATGACCTTCCGGTGAGGACAATATCCGGCCTGGCATTATATAATGCTTCATCAATAAGGAAATATTCCTGTTCAACACCCAGAGTGGCAATGACTTTGGTTACATCCTTGTCAAAATACTGACAAACGTCCACAGCAGCTTTATCAATAACATGAAGAGCTTTTAAAAGAGGTGTCTTATTATCGAGAGCTTCGCCGGTATATGAAACAAATATCGTGGGAATGCTAAGAGTATTTCCAATAATGAAGGCTGGCGAAGAGGGGTCCCATGCAGTATAACCACGTGCTTCGAAGGTATTCCTGATCCCGCCGCTTGGAAAACTTGATGCATCCGGCTCCTGCTGAGCTAATAATTTTCCTGAAAATGATTCTATTATTTCACCGTCTCCTCCGTAATCTATAAATGCATCGTGTTTCTCGGCTGTACCCTCAGTTAAAGGTTGAAACCAGTGTGTATAATGGGTGGCTCCCATTTCTACTGCCCATGACTTCATTCCCGAGGCAATCTGGTCTGCTATCTTTCTGTCGATTTTCGTTCCTTGTTCAATGGCCTCCAAAACATGTTCATAAGCTTCAGACGACAAGTATTTTTTCATCTTTTTCTTGTCAAAGACATTCATACCAAAATATTCAGATATTGGCATTTTACTTGAATTATTAAATTTCACATCTCTTGAGTGAGCAATTGAAAGTGCATTAAAGCGAATTGTTGCCATGTAATATAAATTTTACGGTTATTGGAGCCAAAAATACCAAAATATTTAAACATACCCCCTATAAAATTGAAATATTTGACGAAAAAAATAAAAATATTGAATTCAGCATAAAAAAATAGGGGTGCATCTAATCATCCATGCACTTAATTACTTAATCTCTTTTAACTACCTTTGTCGAAATTGTTTTCAGATGCATACGATTGGCAAAGCCGTTATTAGTTCAGATTTAATTACGTCAAATTTTCATTGCAATCTGGATGCCTGTAAGGGAGCATGCTGTGTATCGGGCGATTCCGGGGCACCCCTTGAACCTGAAGAGACTAAAATTCTTGAAGAAATATATCCGGTAATTAAATGCTACCTGAGCGAAGAATCTGTAAATACAATTGAAACGCTGGGAACCTGGGTAATTGATGTTGAGAACGATACGGTTACGCCATTGAACGACGGCAAAGAATGCGCTTATGTCGTGTTTGAGAATGGCATCGCTTTATGTGCAATAGAGAAAGCATATAACGATGGACTGATTAACTTCCGGAAACCCGTTTCCTGCCATTTGTATCCGGTAAGAATAAAAAAGTACCGGCATCACGACGCAGTAAATTATGATCACTGGGAGATCTGTAATCCGGCAATCTTTAAAGGAAATCTGTTAAAAACGCCGGTATACCAGTTTACACGAGATGCGCTCGAAAGAAAATACGGGAAAGAATGGTTTAATCAACTGGTACTTGAGGCAAAGAATCTTAATATTGAGAGGGTCTGAATTGTGACGTTGGAAAGAAGGAAAGGTCCAAAAGATTAAGGGGTAAACCATGGCTTTGGCTTACCCCTTAATTTTATTACCGCATATTATTCTACTCGTTCTTCAGAAACTTAAATGTCCTGACTGTACCTGAAAGTGTTGTAAGTCTTCCCATATAAAATCCTCCGGGCAATTCCGAAATATTTAATTCAGTTTTATCGCCTGATGGATACGTATCAGAAATTACATTTATTATACGACCTTCTG
>DATAEX010000509.1:0-4611 GCA_036257765.1 Bacteroidales bacterium | reverse complement strand
TACCATGCCTGAGGTATTCCTTCACAAGGCCGAAAACGGAGAACGGGGACTGAAACTTCTTAATGAAATTCTTCCGGATGTGATACTCCTGGATCTTGTCATGCCCGGAATGGATGGATTCGAAGTTCTAAAAAGGATACGGAATAAGGGAAACGGGGATTATATTCCTGTAATTATGCTTACGGCTGCAGGTGAGGCAAGGGAAAAAAGAATCAAAGCTCTTGAGATCGGTGCTGACGCTTTTTTATCAAAGCCTGTTGATGAGGCTGAACTTGTGGCCCAAATCAAAGCCATGATCCGGATAAGAGAGATGGAGAAACTAAAAAGGCATGAAGCAGAAAGACTGTCGATGCTTGTAGCGGAACGCACCAGGGATCTGCAACTTGCGAAAGAAAAGGCGGAGGAAAGTGACAAGCTGAAAACGGCCTTCCTGCATAATATTTCTCATGAAATAAGAACACCCCTGAATGCTATCATCGGGTTTACATCCGTACTTGCAAAAGACGATCTCCCGGCTAATAAAAGAAAAGAATTTTTGGATATCATTTATAAAAGTAATGACCAGTTGCTTTCCATCATTTCAAGTATTATAGCACTTGCAAGTCTGGAATCCGGACAGGAAACTGTCAGAATGAAAGAAACACATCTTAATCAGCTTTTACGGGATGTTTATAAACAGTTTTTGGTAACGCCTTTGTCGCCGGATGTTACATTCAGCTATCACGCCGGATTGTCTGAAGAAAATGCATTTGTAATGACCGATCCTGTCAAATTAATGCAAATCCTGGTCAATCTTATTAGTAACGCGTATAAATTCACATGTAACGGATATATTAAATTCGGATATATTCTGGAAAATGGTTTTCTTGAATTTTATGTAGAGGATTCCGGCATCGGAATTCCTGAGGAATTGCATGGGATCATATTCGAAAGATTCCGTCAAATAGACAATACCGCTACACGAAAATATGGTGGGACCGGTCTGGGTCTTGCATTATCGAAAGGCTACGCTGAACTTCTGGGAGGTAATATACAGGTAGCTTCAGCGCCGAAAAAGGGCGCTAAATTCAGCGTGAATATTCCTTACAACCCGGTAAAAAATATCAATATAGAAGATGTAAGGGAGTCAGACCAAACATCTGCAATCCGGCATAAGTCAACTATTTTGATCGCTGAGGACGAACAGATTAATTTCGCTCTGTTAAATGAGTTATTATCTCATTTGAATCTTAAAGTATATCGGGCCGAAAACGGATTGGAAGCCTTGAATCTCTGTTCAGGCGACCTGAATCCCGACCTTGTACTCATGGATATGAAAATGCCTGTTATGGATGGCATCGAAGCCACAGTAAGGATCAAGAAAATCAAGCCGGGACTTCCGGTTATAGCATTAACTGCATTCACATCAGAATCCGACAAAGAGAGATTCTTCAAGGCAGGTTGTGATGATTTTATTGCAAAACCGATCAGGAAGGAATTACTGATAAAGGTTTTAGAAAAGCATCTGAAGACTGCCTAGATCACGATTCCAAATAGACTTTATTAAAAATTATCACATTCCCGATAGGCCTGCAGCAGCCTGGTTTCGCCTTCCTTGCCTTGAAGGCTTTTGCCATGCTCCATGCACAATACGCCCTGGTATCCCTTTGAATGAATATGCTTAAAAATATTTCTGTAATTCATCTCACCGCTGGTCGGCTCATTTCGTCCGGGATTATCACCGATATGAAACGCTGCGATTTCGTTCCAGGAAGCATCAATGTTAGGAATGATATTTCCTTCCGTAATCTGCTGGTGATACATATCGTCAATAATCTTACAAACAGGGCGGTTAACGGCCCTGCAAATTTCGTAAGCCTGAGGAATTCCTGTAAGGAATAATCCCGGATGATCACGGATCGTATTCAATGGTTCCAGGACCATGACCAGTCCTGAAGGTTCCAGTACATCGCAACAGTATCTTAGATTATCAATTACATTTGCTGTCTGGTAATCACGATGCAGCTTTTCATCGTACCTGCCGGGAACGACAAGCGCCCATTTTGCCCCTGTTCTCTTTGCGAGTTCAACACCCTCTTTCATTTTACTAATCAGCATTTCACGGACTTCGGGCTTGTTAAGTACAAATGAAGTTACTGAGAAATCAGCGTAAAGTACGAATGGGCCAAGCTCCATATTTAATTTTTTCATGTGAGCGGAAATTTTTTCCTGCTCGGCTTTTTGCCTTCCTAACAGCCCATTATCGAACATTGCCCTGAAGCCGTTATCATGGCAGAACGAAATATTATCAACAGGATCTTCTGATCCGGCATGTTCCTTAAACATGTCCATATATGGAGCATATTTAAGTTTAAACGGTGTTTCAGCTGCTTTTTTTTGTACTTCAGCAGGTCCGTAAGCTGCCCAGGCAAGAGGGGCGGCCATCATGGCAGCCCCTGCTCCTGCAGCATGTTTAATGAATTTTCTTCTGTTTTCTATCATTGATTTTATGATTCAGATCCCGGTACGTAAGCTTCACCTCCCACAGGAACCACTTTTGAAACTTCAACAGGACCCATTACAAAAACTTTCGGACCCAGTTTCATATCGGAATTCATCATTTCATCCATGGTGACTTCCTTGCCGGTGTATGCTGATACACGACCCATTATGGCTACAAGGGTTGACATAGCGGTGTTCTCAGCTTCGTTGAATGGTTTTCCTGTTCGTATAGCTGTTACAAGATCAATATGTTCCTGTTCATACGGACTTATTTTTACCTCAGTCCCGGGCTGTCCGTCTTCAGTTAATGGGTATTCAAATTTCCATATTTCAGCACCGGCAGCATCGAAAATGGTGTTCCTGCAGTTTGAAGCTCCTTTTGTACCCTGTATCCATTCCGAAACATTATTGGTACATCCGTTAATTTGACGGCACATACTGTGAACATGCATACCATTATCGAAAATATAATCAGTGCTGAAATTATCGTATTGATCCCCGGTTACTCTTCTCAGCCTTGATCCGAAGCTGGTGGCCTTTACGGGATATTTACCTGTGAACCAGTGTATCACATCGAGGTTATGAACATGTTGTTCGACGATATGGTCACCTGAAAGCCAGCACCAATTAACCCAATCGCGGATCATATATTCCATTTCCGACCATTTGGGATCACGGTCACGATGCCACAACTTGGCCTGATTCCAGTAACAATTTGCAGCTACAATATCACCGATCATACCTTCGGCAACATTTTTATAAGTAGCTACATAGTCGCGCTGATGACGGCGCTGAGTCCCTGTTACTACTGATAAGCCAAGCCCTTGCGCTTTACGTGCTGTTGCTATTAATGAGCGTGCTCCAACCGGATCCACGCAAACCGGCTTTTCAAGAAATACGTGTTTTCGGGCATTAACTGCTGCTTCAAAATGCTCAGGCCTGAAGAAGGGTGGAGTAGCGCAAATTACCAGATCAACACCTGAGTCGATTACTTTTTGAAATGCATCGAAACCTACAAAACAGTTTTCATCGGGAACTTCTGCACCACGCTCTTTCTTTAGCTCTTCGCGACAGGCATCGATTTTATCCTGAAGCACATCGCCGAGAGCTGTGATTTTCAAATTCGGACCGGCTTTAAGAAAGTCCAGTGCAGCACCGGTACCCCGGCCACCGCATCCGATAAGTCCTGCTTTCAGTTCCGGACCATCAGGGGCCTGGTCTAGAAAAGTCACTACCTCAACCGTTTTTTTCTTTCCCTTTTCTGGTGAGCATCCGGTTATAAGGGCAGGGAAGGTTATACCGGTAATACCTGCTGCAGCCGTGGTGCCAAGGAAAGTTCTTCTTGAAATTCCTTTTTTCATATTATAGAATAAATTAAAATTTGATAAATAGAATATTTGAAATGCCGCATGCACAATTAGTGCCCGACATTTTATTTTCCGGTTTTTGTGTCATATTCGCATACGACCCTGAAGCCAACGAAGAAGCAATCAGAGTACCACCAGATGCTCTTTGGCATTTGGGGATCGGTTCTGAGCCAGGATTCGGTCTTTGTATAATCCCGGGACGCGCTGCGAACCATGCTTGCAGGGTCTTTATATGAACCTCCTCTTACAACTCTTTCAGTGCCGGATGCGGGGCCTTTCGGATTCTCGACAACTCCTCCCTTATATTGCGAATACGCGTCGGGCTGATACCAGTCGGAACAAAATTCACCCACATTTCCGAGCATGTTTTTAAGTCCAAACGGATTGGAAGCCACAAAACCAGGCTCCTGCGTTTTGGCACGGCTGTTCTCAGCATAAACTACATAGGAATTGATGGCAGTGGTATCGTTTTTAGAAATTTTTGCCCTCAGCCCTGATCTTTCAAACTTTTTAGGATCGCCATCAAAAAAATAGGGTCCTGAAGTTCCTCCGCGGCATGCGTATTCCCATTCAGCTTCGGTCGGCAGACGATAATTTTTCCCGGTGACTTTTGAAAGCCACCTGCAATATGTTTCAGCAGCGTGATAAGTTATCGACATTGCCGGCCTTTTGCCTTTTCCCCATCCCTGATCAGGCTGGCCATATGGAGGAGTGGCTCCCGAAATAGCATCTGTTTCATCATCTGAGGCCCGTGCACCTTCTG
>DATAEX010000502.1:0-3281 GCA_036257765.1 Bacteroidales bacterium | reverse complement strand
CCCGGGCTTGCTTCAAAACTGGCTGTTTATCATAATCACGGATTATTTCTGGATATTCCCAATCGCAGGCTTCATCCGGGATGTCAGCCCGGTAAACTGGATGGAAATCCACTCGCGGAAGATTTGAAAGAGATTGATACTTATTCACCTGATAAAATTTCAATTCACGGTATACTAAATTCATCAGGTAAAGTATGCCAGTTGATAATCGGCAAGTTCTACGATGATTTTCTCGGCGCCTGTAAAGTGCATGATAGCTATTACCGCTATAATGGCAGTGAACAATTCGATCTGGTAGTTGCATCGGGTGGGGGATACCCGAAGGATATCAACTTCATCCAGGCACATAAATCGGTTCATCATGCTGCTGCTTTTGTAAAGGATGGCGGAAAGCTTATCCTGCTGCTCGAATGCATTGACAAAATTGGTTCGAACTTTTTCATAAAATATCTTGAAGCGGGCGGATTTGATGCGGCTTTCAGCATACTTGAAAAAAACTACGAGGGTAATGGTGGTACCGCACTTTCCATGATTCAGAAATCGAAGCGTATTCGTATTTTCATGCTTACATCTCTGGATGAATCTGCATGCAAAACACTTGGCGTATCCAGAGTTACTGCCCCTGATATTCAGCAACTGATCAATGATGAAAAAGGAACTATTGCCGCTATTGCGAATGCCAGCTTGCTTGTAAAATAACTGTTCATCTGGATCGTCAAATACAATATAAAACCGAATTATGAAAAATTTTAAGATCATCAGTCTCACACTGTTGCTTATTATTGCTGCAATTTCATGCAGAAATGTTCCCAAAATTCCCGCAACCGGCACTCTTCCGCGAAGCGTACCTGAAGCTGAAGGGGTTTCATCAGAAGCCCTGCTTATGTTTCTTGATTCAGCTGCAGCAAGCAGACATGAATTTCACAGTATTATGATCCTGAGGCATGGTAAGGTTATCGCTGAAGGATGGTGGTCACCTTATGCCCCGGAATTGAAGCACACCCTTTACTCAACTAGCAAGAGCTTTACTTCAACTGCTGTCGGTTTTGCTGTAACCGAAGGGTTAATTACCGTCAATGACAAAGTAGTGTCGTTTTTCCCGGACATGCTTCCTGATACTGTTAGTCCCTATCTGGCCGAATTAACTGTTAAGGATCTCTTGTCCATGTCTGTTGGCATGGACCCTGATCCTACTTTTCTCAGATTTAATGATACCAACTGGGTAAAGGCTTTTTTGAGTACTCCGATAATTAATAAACCTGGAACCAAATTCCTTTATAATTCACTTGCAACTTATATGTTGTCGGCAATAGTACAGAAAGTAACGGGCGAAAAGATCGTTGACTATCTGACTCCGCGCCTCTTTGAACCATTGGGAATCGAAGGTATGGATTGGGAAGAAGACCAGGGTGGCATTAATACGGGGGGATGGGGATTAAGGATAAGAACTGAGGATATGGCTAAATTCGGACAGCTGTTATTGCAGAAAGGGAAATGGAATGGTGAAGAGATTATCCCTGCAGCCTGGGTAGAGGAAGCAACAACATTCAAAATCCAACAGGATCCTGATGCACGGCAATCGCAACGCGATTCAAGCGACTGGCTTCAGGGATATTGTTATCAGTTTTGGCGCTGCAGGAACAATGCTTTCAGGGCAGATGGCGCGTATGGCCAGTTCATAATTGTGATGCCCGAACAGGACGCAGTTGTGGCTATTACAGCAGAATCACCTGATATGCAGGATGAAATAAACCTGATTTGGAAATACATCTTTCCCGCATTAAAAAGTGAACCATTACCTGAAAATACCGATGCTGTCAATCGCCTGCAAAAGCGCCTTGCTTCGTTAAAGCTCGATCCCCAGGTGGCCGGCGACAGTCCTTTGGAATCACAGATCAATTCAAAAGAATATAAATTGATAGAAAATGAAAGGAATTTTGAAACGATATCATTTGATTTGAACGATTCATTGTGCCATATTTTGCTCAGGGTAAACGGTAAAGAATACCCGCATGAATTCGGTGCCAATAAATGGAAGGAGAATCCGACAGGCCGCCCGGGTCCCAGCCTTACCGGTCCGGTAAAAATAACCGATACATTTAAAGTTGCCGGGTCTTACAGCTGGAAGGATTCCAAAACACTGGAAATGGTTCTTCGATATATTGAGAGTCCTCATCATGAGACGGTCACTTGCATATTTGATAAGGACAATATTTCATTAAGTGTTGCTCCAAGTCTCGCTTTTGGTAGTCGCTCCATACAAATGAAAGGAACTGTGAATAAGGTACATTGAGCTTCGATGTTTTGCTTTAAGCAATGCTTGTGGTAATGAACACAACAGCGGTGTTCTTGTTGAAGAATGGGAATAATCTTAGCCCTGGCCTTAACTTTTTAACAAACTGACATGACTCTTCTTCGCTTTCTGATATTTATTTTTGGTTTCATCCTGCTGAATATTTACCTGTTTATTCGCGGTTGGCAGGCGTTGTCGGATAAATACGTGATGCATCTGATTTATACGATCGTTTTTCTGGTGGCCTCAACTTCGGTTTTTATAGCAATTTTTGCAGGAAACAGGCTTCCTCTATGGCTAAGCCAAACCCTTGAAATCATTGGCGGTTATTGGGTCATCCTTTTCATTTTCATATTATTGGCTGCTTTTCTTGGCGATATTTTACGTATTGCTGACCATTACTTTGGAATTTTTCCACAATGGATAATCGTTAATTATCAGCAGGTCAAACAAGGCTACTTTCTCTTGCTGCTGCTTTTTCTTATGTTAATATCTGTTGTCGGATATATCCGTTTTGACAAGCCGGCCATCACGAAAATCAATATACCCCTTGAAAAGAAAAATCGTGAAAAAGGTGAGGTGCATGTGATCGCTGTAAGCGATATACACCTCGGCAATCTGATTCGAAAGGGCAGGCTTGGGAAATGGGTGAATATAATAAACACACAAAAACCCGATATCATACTGATTGCCGGCGATCTGTTCGATCATAATATGCGTACCGTGGAACTTCAGCAGATGGACCAGGAATTGTCAAGGCTCGATGCACCGTACGGTGTTTATGCGATCCCCGGTAATCACGATTATTACGCCGGTATTGAGCAGGCCATCAGTTTCATGAAGAAATCCGGCATTAAAGTGTTGCGGGACCAATCGGTAATGATCGACCAGAAATTCATTATTATAGGCCGGGATGATATTACAAACAGAAAACGTAAAACCCTGGAGACGCTTGTTAATGGATTAAAGCCGGGATTACCCCTTATTG
>DATAEX010000497.1:0-3299 GCA_036257765.1 Bacteroidales bacterium | reverse complement strand
ACTAAGGTATACTGGCTAAACTGGACGAACCGTTCAAAAAAATATCACAAGTACAACGATGAGATACAGAGAAGTTTATTGGTACTGAAAATTATGTCGTTTGATCCGACAGGCGCAATCCTTGCATCATTAACCACCAGTATTCCCGAAACAATCGGCGAAGTTCGAAACTGGGACTATCGTTTTTGCTGGCTTCGCGATGCATCCATGTCAGTCGATACGCTGCTAAGAATGGGTCATTTCAACACTGCACGCCGGTTTCTCGGATTTATAATGAGAATACTGAAATCAAAAAGCGATACTTTCATGATCATGTATGGGATACGGGGTGAAAGAGATCTCAGTGAAATTGCCTTACCGCATCTGGCAGGTTATGAAAATTCAAGACCAGTACGTGTAGGTAATGCAGCATATCTTCAAAAGCAGAATGATGTTTTTGGATACCTCCTTAATGTGATTCACCGATATTATGAATATTTTCCTGGTACACTCGATGAAATCGAGGATATCTGGGAAATAGTAAGAAATATTATCCATACTGTTACCACGCATTGGGAAAAGCCTGACAAAGGGATCTGGGAAATCAGGAATGAAGGAAGTCATTTCGTATTCTCTAAGGTCATGAGTTGGGTGGCAATGGATCGTGCTGCAAAAATTGCCCGCCTGTTAAATAAAACCTCTTATGCTGACGACTGGCAGCAAATCGCAAATGAAATTAAAAACGACATTTACCATAAAGGATGGAGCGATGAACTTCATACTTTCACACAAGCCTATGAAAGCGATAGTCTTGATGCGTCTCTTCTTTTACTGGCCGAATACGGATTTCTTGCATATGAGGACGAAAAATTCAGCCAGACCGTGATAGCAGTAAAAAATGCGCTTTATTATAACGGCTTGATGTACAGATATACAAACTCCGATGATTTCGGAAAACCTGTTTCTTCATTTACAATTTGTACTTTCTGGCTTATTCAGGCGCTTTTCAATATCGGGAAAAAGGAAGAGGCGGAAGAGACTTTCAAAGATCTTCTGACATGCGGGAATCATGTCGGACTGTTTAGTGAGGATATCGATTTTTATTCTAAACGGCTCCTTGGAAATTTTCCACAGGCTTATTCTCACCTGGCCCTTATAAATACTGCTACTTTGTTTTCTGATGAGAAAACAGTCTCAAGATTTATTAAACCCTGAAATCAAAAATTATAAATTATTCCGGCATAATAATGCCTGGGAAGTCCCGGATAATAATAACGCGGTTCATTCCCTCCAAATCCCTGGGCATTTACAAGTAACATAGATGCATAAGCAACATTGCCGGCATTATTAACTCCTGCATATAATTCCAGGTTGCCATTATTTAGTTTGAAATCAGCAGATATTTTCAAATTACCCAGAAAGTAACTTTTCAAATCTATTGTATTGGCATCATTTAGAAATTGCCTGCCTGTATACCTTATGTCAGAAAAAATACCAAGAGACCTGACCGGATTCCATAATATTTTAAGATATAATACATGATCGGGTATTCCGGGAAGATCATTACCATCATATGAAATGGCATCATCGGTGAAGGAAATAAACTCATTAGATGTATAGGTATAGGACAGATCGGCGTTAAGCTCGCCAGGGAAGGTCGGAACTTTAAAAAGTTTTCCATTAATCATCACTTCAAATCCCTTATGCCTGGTTTTACCGGCATTAATTCCGGTAAAAAGATCTTCCGTCAATCTTTTTGTTACCAGAAGATTATCCAGTTCAATCCAGTAAATAGTTGCATCAATTGCAAACTTATCTTCAACGTTTAATCTCGAACCCGCTTCTGCTTGCCAGCCGTCTTCGTGTTTAATCGAAGGATTCAGATCACCGGCTGGTAAAAGTGTCTCTTCAGGCGACGGGAGTGAAAAGCCATGCCCTGCGGACGCATATACCGCCCAATTTGGCATCAATAAATAGTTAACGCCAAGTCTGGGTGAGAAAATAAGAGGGAAAGATCTTCGGGCTGACTGAATTCCGTTGTCAGCAAAATGATCATGCAATTTATAACGCACATAATTAACTGCTGCTGCTAATGACACGTTCAGTGAAGATAAAGGCTGATAATAAAGCACCCCGAAAACATTCAGGTGGCTTCGGTTTTCGCGGTTGTTATTTATTTCAAACTCGTTCGTATCCAGTTTCCAGGCATATTCTTCGTTTATCCACTCCAAGCCCAGAACCAAATCGGTTTTCCTGCTATGTACATTTAATTTGTTTCTGATTCCCACACTAATTGACTGGTCATCCAGGTTATTAAACGGCCGGCGTTCATAGCTGTCTATTCCTCTCCCAAATAATGAAAACTTATTGGTAATCACATCGGAAAGTCTTCCCGTTAATGAAAAACCTGCCAGACCCCTGAAATATTTTTTATATCCTTTTATTGCCATCCAGTTAGGGGCTGCGGATTTGGGATCATTTTCAAAAAGTGTTTTACCGAGTGAAGAAGGAATACCGCTGTTTACGCTGAGTAATAGAAATAAGAATTCTGTCTTCCAGCGTTCGCTATTCCGTGAAGCTGTCAGCAGGATCGAAGTACGATCATACCGGCTGTTTTCACGATATCCGTCGGAATGTAGATGGCTCAAACCTGCCCATAATCCTGATTGTCCTTTCAGGAAACTTGCAGAAACCGAAGGTTTCATTGTATTGAAACTGCCATATTGAATCCCTGCTGAAAAGCTGTTTTTCGTAATTGCCGGAGTGTACAGGTTAATGTTACCGCCCAGCCCCGACCCGTATAATGCGGAAGACGGTCCCTTAATAATTTCGAGTCTACTGATGCTGGCAATATCGATCTCCTCAGGAGATGAAAGTCCATCTGATGTGGTGAGCGGTATATCATTTAAGTAAGATCGGATCCTATTGGTATTATAAGGCGTCCTGCTTCCCATTCCCCTTATTATAACCCGGTTGGTGGTGTATGTACCACTTTGGATAGTAACACCGGGAAGGGAATTCAGCGAATGCAGCGTTGTATAGTCATATAATTTCAGATTGCCTGCATTCAAAACTGAAAGGCTGCCGGGAATTGTCCTTAACTGTCTGGTTACATGATATGCCTCAACATTAACTGCTTCAATTGAAACAGTGTCTTCCTGCCCAAGGGTATTTCTGCCCCCAAGAAGAATGATGAGAATAAATATTGCACAGGAAGACTTCATTACAGCTTTAGTGAATAACGTTCCAGCACACACTTTTGATTATCTAAATAATTTAATTAATCGCTGAGTGGCATGAGCCGTAAAATCTTCCCCGGA
>DATAEX010000479.1:0-12339 GCA_036257765.1 Bacteroidales bacterium | reverse complement strand
TCACCGAGCATGGTGACCTTAATGCTGCGTAAATCACCGATACTCACCTGCATGAAAGTATTCGGACTGCCTCCTTTGAGGCCGGAGTAAATCGATGACAACCGGCTGCGAATCCGGGATGTTCCTTCCTCGATGGTCAACCCGCTTAAAAACACACTACCGATCTTATCGAGGAATATATTTCCTTCAGGAGAGATAACCAGGCTGTAATTATTCTGGGAGGCACCCCATACATCGATAATTACCTCATCACCCGGTCCTAATATATACCCGGCCGGAGTAGGTATATTCAGACTGGGTTCAAAAGTAAGATATGTGCTGTTAAATAATGAAAAACCGAAAATACGTTTTCTGGGATCTTCTTCAAATCTCAGGCTGTCCGTTCCTCCAGACAATAAAAGCGACAGGACATTTTCAGGTTTCAGTTCAGGTCCCTTAACGTCCAGTGGTTTTCCCCGTGAACGATCGTTAATAATTCCCACGCTTTTCTTAGACCCTAATGACTTTACTGTATTCATTCGCAACAAAAGCTTTTGAATATCAGACTTAGACATACCTTTAGCAAGAGCTACCATTTCAATCTCCTGCTGGGAAATACCATTCTGTTCCATTTTTTCCACGATCAAACGGATCTGATCGTCATTGATCTCATCCACGTTAATATTTCCCAGATCGAGCGAATTTATATCAATCGGTTCCTGTTGAGCAAGGATAACACATCCGGTGAGAACATAAATCATAAGGACCCCTGACAATATCCTGAATAATCGGGTATGCATAATACTCGTGTATATTTTTATTAAAAGAAACAAGCTGGGCTTCAAAAACAAAGCTTTAAAAGAAAGGATTAAAAGGGCTGAATTTATAATAATTTTTGATTGGTTATACGGATTTATCTGCAGAAAATCCTGGAGAGAACACAGATTCTATAAAGTACAAAGGTTTTGACCGGCTGATTTATTCCGGCATATAATATCAATACGTTACAGACATTAACTTGACGGGCACCAACTCATTACTCCAGTGCAAAGGCCACATATGCATCGGCAGAGCGGGTGCTGAGCTTGCCTCCCCCGCAGGCTACGACAACATATTCTCTGCCATTCGCCTCAAAGACTGCTGGTGTTGCAAAAGCAGGTGCCGGCAGGTTATACTCCCATAATACTTTTCCGGTTTTTTTATCGAACGCACGAAATTTAGCATCCCTTGTTGCGGCAATAAAAACCAACCCCCCCGCGGTCACTACCGGACCCCCATAGTTTTCAGTCCCTGTAGGGGCTATGCCCTTTTCAGTAAGTTCAGGATATTCGCCCAGGACTTCCTGCCAGACGAACTCGCCTGTGTTAAGATCAATGGCGCTCAGTGTACCCCATGGAGGACTTATGGCAGGATAGTCTCCGTGGCCGAGGAACTTAATGTAACCATTCAGCTTATATGGTAACGGGCTTACTTCGTCCGCTACAGCAACAAATTTAAATGGCTTATCCTGGTCGCTGCCTATTTCCAGGATCAATGATGCCAGGGCTTCTTTTTCTTCGTTTGCAAGATGCCTGAACGAGGGCATCATTCTGCGGCCATTATCCATTAAAGCCATGAACTCCTGTTTATTCGAACGTGATTTCAAATCGATCAGCGAAGGACTGTTACCGCTTCCCTTGTAATCCGTACCATGGCATATCATGCAATTCTGCTGGTATAGTCTGTTGCCAGCCTGTACCCATGATTCATTAGCCGGCAAATTTGTCTGGATCTCATTCATTTGCATGATCCAGGCCATTTCGTTGGAATTTACATATAATAGGCCCGTCCGGGGATCCACGGCAGGTCCTCCCCATTCGCCTCCACCGTCATAACCGGGAAAAACCAGAGAGGGTATTTTCCCGGGAGGTATAAACATATTTCCGTGCCGGAAACCTCTGATTGTCTGTTGCAGGCGTTCCCGAGCACTATCCCCGAGGTATGGATTTACATCGCTGTCTGTAAGTTTCTGCCTTGCAAAAGGTATGGGTTTTCGGGGCACAGGTTGTGTCGGCCATACTTTTTCGCCTTTAAGGTCGGAAACTGTGTCCACAGGAATCTCATCAATATCAAAGAGGGGCTTACCTGTTTCCCGTTCAAAAACAAATACCTGTCCGTTCTTTGTTATTTGCGCCACTGCATCTACCTGCTTCCCATTATTTTTAAGAGTGACCAGAACAGGAGGAGCAGGAAGATCCTTATCCCACAGGTCGTGGTGCAGCACCTGAAAGTGCCAGATCAGTTTACCCGTTCCTGCATCCAGAGCCAGCAGGCAATTTGCAAAAAGGTTAGCACCTTTCCTGTTCCCTCCGTAAAAATCATATGCCGCAGAACCTGTCGGAGCAAAAAGGATACCGCGCTTTTCGTCGAGTGAAAAACCGCTCCACGCATTTGCTCCTCCCGTATGTTCCCAGGCTTTGGGATCGTCCCATGTATCGTATCCCGGCTCACCGGGTTGAGGAATGGTATGAAAGATCCAGACCAGCTTCCCCGTGAGTACATTGTATGCCCTGATATGTCCAGGTGCTGAAGGCGGTGCTTCGTTTACCCGCGATCCGAGGATTAACAGGTCGTTATAAATTATCCCCGGTGAAGTGTTCACTACAAAAAGATCTGCAGCATCTCTGCCGAGATCATCGTGCAAATCGATCCAGCCCCCTTTGCCAAATGATTTCACAATTTTGCCCGTGATTGCATCCACGGCGAATGTCTTTGACGCTGCAGTATAAAAAATACGCTTGTTCTTACCGTCTGTCCAGTAAGCCACTCCTCTGCAGTTGTGCATTGCGAAATCTTCTTTCCCGTAAATTGCTCCCGGGTTCGGGTCAAATACCCATCTTTTGGCCCCTGTTGCTGCGTCAACCGCAAATAATTTTAATTGCGGCGAGACGCCGAACAATAAACCGTCAACAACAACAGGATTGCATTGTATCTGGGAGGAGTGAAGTGTGTCAGCATCGCCTGTATGATACGTCCAGGCAACTGCCAGTTGTTTTACATTTTCTGTATTGATCTGGTCAAGTGAAGAATATTTCACCCCATCTTTTGTCCCGTTATATACTTCCCAGCCGGAATAGTCATCTCCGGGCCGGTTGCACGAAAGGATCAAAATACTAAGGCTGAATAAACGGTGAAGATTTTTATACTGCATAAATTGTAGCGGGTTTGTAGTATAAAATTAGTAAAAGCCGCTTTAACTTTATTTTGTGACAAGGGTTAATCTTGATTAAGAAGCAGAGACGAAAAATTTTGATGAATATATGTGGTCCTGAAGATTTAATCATTTTGCAGGTAACAATTAACCATATCTCACGTATTTATTTCAACAACATAACCATTAAAATAAAGTACATATTTTCTGCTCTTTCTGAATATCATATAATTGTGAATCTGCAGGGGAAAAATAAAAAGATACAACCATGCCAACACCCAAAAAGACTATTTACATCGATATGGACAACGTCCTGGTCGATTTTCCCAGCGCCATTGAGATTCTGGATGATCAAACCAAACAACAATATGCAGGACACCTCGATGATGTGCCGGGCATTTTCAATCTAATGAAACCAGTCCCCGGCGCCTTAGAGGCTTTTAACAAGCTTGCCGAGCAATATGAAGTCTATATTCTTTCCACAGCTCCATGGGAAAATCCTTCCGCTTGGGCAGATAAACTTCAGTGGGTAAAACGGTATCTTGGAAATAAAGCTTATAAGCGGTTAATTCTCACGCATCATAAGGATCTTAACCAGGGTGACATTTTGATCGATGATCGTGAAAAAAATGGCGCCTCTCATTTCAAAGGTGAACTCATCCTTTTCGGTTCAGAAAAATTCAAAGACTGGAGGTGTATCGGGGAATATTTGTTGGGAACCGCACAGAAGGTTACAGAAAAGGGTAAATTGCAACATCAGGGCAGTTTGTAGAAACACGCGAACACGGTAGAGACGCGATTAATCGCGTCTCTACGATTTAATTAACAGGTTTGTCATTTTATCGTAAATCTCCAAAAGCCTGAGTAATTCATTCCAATGCGCAGAACCGGCGTGTTTATTGACCGTTGACTGTGTTTTCTTCAATCTTTTTGCCACTTCTACCTGCGTAGCGCCATGAAGTAATTCATGTACTACCTCAGCCTGCTTAACGGTCATTTTAGTGATTATAAAATCAGTAAAAAGGGCTATTGAAGATAACCCGGTATCTGCCAATGCATCGGGACAGCGTATGGCAAGTCGCGGACCGTTTTTCTCAAGCTTGTCCATTTCCCTTCCCGATAATACAAAAGCCTCTCCTTTAGCTATCCCTAATTCTTTTACGGGTTCATTGATTCTCCCGATCCCAATCGATATACGAATATCACACCCCTTCTCACCATGTTTTTCGGACGTTTTTACAGCCAGTGTACGTACAATGCATGTTAGCTTAAGCGCCTCGGAAACCTCGCACAATGCATGAAAACTGTCCCCCCTGTAAAAGCCGAATTTTAACCCTTTCGCATTGAACTGTTTTTCGAGCGATTTCAACAGGGAATTCAAAGCACGATTGCCAAGCAGGCTCGAATTTACTATGTCGGCGGTGATGACTGCTTTTAATGTTTTCATAAGCAAATATAGTATAAAAAGGCGATAATTGCTGAATATAGTGGAAATAGGCTATATTGGTCATGAGCTCGCTCGGTACATCGGCACGGGATAAATTTAAATCAGGAACGCTAATGCCCCTTTAGGGGCAAAATCTTTGTAGGAAACGTTTATATTTGTTTTATATCCAGCAGCGTAGCTGCGAAATAAATCAGGTATGTGTATGAATGGTATATTTGATTTTCGGTTAGCGTCTTTCAGCTGAGATATCGCCCCCGCTGGGGGCGTTGCAAACCACACTTTGCAGAAATTGTTGCATGTAGTCTGGAGACTACAGAACTGGTGGAAGCGTAGTTGCAAACTACGCTTAGCATACAAACTACGCTTAGCAGAATTAACTGCGCTTAGCGGATGTCAGGTCGCGTTGTTGCAGAAGTTTAGAATCGGGAATAGATTCAAAACAATTAATATTTTTCCATCATGCCTGCGCGGAATTGAAAAAGAGGTGTGGCTATACCGCAATTATAATGCACATTTCGGGAGAGTGTAAATTAATGAACCAATAGCCAATTAGTCAGTTATACTGACAGTTAGTTAGCGAAAAGCTGTATCAAAAATATGTTTATGGAACTACAATTCATGTTATCGGCCAGGACATTCAGAAACGAGATCCTGAAAGATCTCGAAAACAGTGAACTCGATCCGCAATTTTTAAAGTTAATCCGCGAAAATGATGAGTTATATAAATCATTTCACGATCTTTTTTTGCAACTGAAGGGAACAACATACGAACGAATCAGGCTGATAAATGAAGTGTTATCGTATTTAAGGGAACAACGTTTTTAAGACAAAAACATTCAGAAAGCACAATTGTTATAATTCATGTCTCGCTCAAATGCGCGACTTATTGAGTATGAAAGCCAGAATATTTTTACTATCGTTAGGTTTGTGCCTGGTATCGCTTTTTGCTGTTGAGGCGTATGGACAACAGCCAAGAGTCGAAGAAGATGAATCAATGATCGGTCCAAGGGTTGAAAATATGGAACGGAACCTGAAGGATCTGGAGAGGCAATATGAAGATTTAAGAAAAGAAAGTAATAGAGCCGCAGAGGCCGCTAAGGAAGCCCGTGAAGCCGAAATGGAGGCCCGGAGAGCTTACCTGGAGGCAAAAAAAGCCGTGAATGCTGAAAAAAAGGCGTTGCGCGCAAGGGAAAAAGCCGACAACCAGGCTGAAAAAGCCCGGGAAGCTGAAATGTAAATTATGTCCTAACACAAACTGAGGGATTAAGCCAGGCAGAACGACATACAAAGGCAGAAAATTTTGCCTCATTGCGCTAAAATAATTTTAGTGCTGACTATTCTGTGAATTTTAGTGCTGACTATTCTATGCTGAATTGCGGCCCAAAATGGTTTGCCACGGTTATTCTGCATCCTTTTTACATCGGACTTAGTGTTTTATTTTATATTTGTCCGAAAAAGCTATATGTCTCTCTTCATCGATGTTATTGAGCCGCTGAGCGGCAAAATTAAGGAAAAATTTATCGGATTAATCGAAGCAGAACGTAAAGATCAACCACGGTCAATAAGGAAAATCTGTGAAACCTGCAGTAAATATCTTGACTATGGTGAGCTCCGTTATGACAAGATGGAAGAAGGAATTAACACCCTTAAGGAAACTGCTCATATCGATAGTACATTATATGCTATACTGATGGCCATAATGAACGAATCGCTCGATGAAGATCAGAAGGCAATCGACTTATTAACCCAGCTTTCAGAGACTTCAGCCGCTTTGGATTTTAAACAGGAACTGATTGATTTCATAACAATCGGAAGTTTTGCAACTATCAAAAAATATGATTTGTTGGAAACTGCCGGTTCCATTATCATTGAACGTTATTCAGAAGAGAATACCATAACAGATACCTTATCAAACATGTACCTGAAAGTGGAGAATGATGAGTATCTTCCGGTGATTCAAAAGCTGCTGATAAAAGCACGCGAGAAATTTCCTGAATTGCTGGCATTGGAGAGCCTTACCGGTTTCATACAAATTAAGGCAAAAGAATACCAATCAGCTCTTAACACTTTTATGACCATTAAAGATAAATTGTTGCAGCAGGAGAATGAAAACCGGTTCATCAACGACAATCTGGCGTCTGTGTGGGATAATATCGCAATCTGCTATCTGAAATTAGGTGATGCTGTCAAAACAATCGAAAGTTGTGATACCGCCATCGGATATGATAATAACGCTGTGGCATATAAACTGGGATTGAACGTACTTTATAAAAAAGCTGAGGCTTATCTCCTGGCCGGACAGAATGAAAATGCCAATGTGATTGCCAACCAGATACTGGCGGAAAATCCTGAGGATGAGAGCGCTTTGGAGATAAAAGAAAGGCTATAGCAAACAAACTGCAGTTGCGTTCAATGTTGCTGCAGGAAATTCCGTAACACATACTGCAGGATGCCACCGTTGCGGTAATATTCCACTTAGATAGGTGAATCTAGCCGGGCAATTACATTAAACGTACGGATCGTTCCCGTTTTGCCGGTGAGGGTGACAGGAACCACCTTATTAGGAATCAGCTCATGAAGGCCTACAATGTCAAATTTCTCATCCCCTTCGATACCCAGCGATGCAATACTCTGACCGGGGTTGAATTCCAGGGGCAGCACACCCATCCCGACAAGGTTACTGCGGTGGATCCGCTCGAAGCTTTCAGCGATAATTGCTCTTACTCCCAGTAGTGAAACCCCTTTCGCTGCCCAGTCGCGTGAAGACCCGCTCCCATATTCCTTGCCCGCCAAAACAATCAGAGGAATATTATTGTCATTATATTTCATGGCTGCATCGTATACGGTCATCTCTTCACCGTCAGGTAAAAAGACCGTATAAGGCCCTTCCCGTTTTACCAGATCATTTTTAAGCCGCACATTGGCAAAAGTGCCTCTTATCATCACTTCATGATTCCCTCTTCGTGAACCGTACGAATTGAAATCGATCCGCTGAATGCCTTTGGATTTAAGGTATAAACCTGCAGGTGAATTCTCCCCAATTGATCCGGCAGGAGAAATATGGTCGGTAGTCACTGAATCGCCTAATTTAAGTAATACCCGGGCAGAAACAATGTCTTCTATTGCTCTTGGAACTTCAGCAATATCTTTGAAGAAGGGAGCCTCTTTAATGTAAGATGAATCCTCTTCCCATTTATATACTTTGCTGGCTGTTGTTTCCAACGTTTTCCACTTCTCATCACCCTGAAAGATCTTTGAGTAATTCGCCAAATAATCATCAGCATCAAGAACCCTGTCCATTACTTCCCCAATCTCAGCCTGTGAAGGCCATAAATCCTTCAACCATATTGGCTCAAGGTTTTTGTCGTATGCAACAGGCTCTTCATTGAAATTAATATCAATCCGTCCAGCAATGGCATAAGCCACTACCAGAATTGGGGATGCAAGAAAATTCATCTTTACCATCGGATGGATTCTTGCTTCGAAATTGCGGTTACCGGAGAGCACTGCCCCAACAATAAGATCGTTTTCAGTAATGGCCTTACTTATATGCACGGGTAAAGGACCTGTATTCCCGATACATGTTGTGCATCCGTAACCCACAACATGAAATCCAAGTGCTTCAAGGAACGGCATTAATCGTGCCTTCTCCAGGTATTCGGTAACAACTTTCGATCCGGGTGCCAGGCTGGTCTTTACCCATGGCTTGGTACCCAGTCCTTGTTCCACAGCCTTTTTAGCCAGCAGGCCCGCACCTATCATCACGTTGGGATTGGACGTGTTTGTACAGCTTGTTATAGCGGCAATAACCAGTGAACCGTCGCCAAGCATGTATTCCACGCTTTCATTTCTAATTCCGATACTTTTAAGGCCATCCTTTGTTTGCGATTCAGTTTCTACTTCCACAACGACCTGTTCGAGTTTTTTCGGATCTTGATCTTTTACCGGATGGTATCCTTCGGGATGTCCGCCTTCACTTGTCCACCGGCCTTCAGAACGATCATCGACAGTAACATATCCTCTTTTATAACTGGTTTTCATTATATCTATAAACCTGTTCTTTACTTCCTTCAGGAATATTTTATCCTGAGGTCGCTTTGGACCTGAAACTGAAGGTTCCACATCAGCAATGTCAAGATTCAGTACTTCAGTATATTTTATGCGGCTTTCATTTTCCCGCCAAAGATGATTTGTCCTTAGGTATTGTTCTGCCGTTTCAATTTGTTTTTCGTCCCTCCCTGTATTTCTTAGGTATTCCATTGTTTTATGATCCGGTGGGAAATAAGTGACGGTGCACCCAAATTCAGGCGACATGTTGGATATGGTTGCCCTGTCGGGAACGGTCAGATTGTCCAGGCCGTCGCCGAAAACTTCCACAAACCGTCCGACCACGCCTTTTTTTCTGAGCAGTTCAGCAACTGTAAGAACAAGATCCGTGGCTGTTGAGCCGGCTTTCAGTTTTCCTGTAAGTTTAAGACCAATGACTTCGGGCATCATTATGTAAGTCGGTTGATTGAGCATAACAGCCTCAGCTTCAATACCTCCGACGCCCCATCCCAGAACACCTATCCCATTGATCATGGGGGTATGCGAATCGGTACCGACAAGGGTATCGGGGAATATTTTACCGTCTTTAATTGTTACGACCTTTGCCAGGTATTCGAGGTTTACCTGGTGGCAGATGCCCATTCCCGGAGGGAGCACGTTAAAATTCTCAAATGATGACTGTGCCCATTTCAGCAGGGTATACCGTTCATAATTTCTCTTGTATTCCAGGTCGACGTTTCTCTGGAAAGAATAGTTCGTACCAAAATAGTCAACCTGAACCGAGTGGTCGATTACCAGGTCCACAGGAACCTGAGGATTGATAAGCTGGGGGTTTTTATTTCTACGGGCTACTTCCGAGCGGATAGAGGCAATGTCAACAATCGAGGGTACTCCGGTAAAATCCTGCATCAAAACTCTGGCTGGCAGAAAGGGTATTTCCTGATTAGGAGGATCGGGCGACCAGTTAAGAATACGGTTGATATGCTCTTCACTGAAGGTAGTTCCGTTGAAGTTCCTAAGGATATTTTCAAGAAGTATCCTGACGGAAAAGGGCAACTCGTCAATTCCGGGACCATTGGTTGTAATTTCAGTAAGATCAATATACTTGAAGTTCCCTAACGGAGTGGTCAGGATATTGAAGTGGTGAGTATTGCCTGTCATGATTTAATAAAGGATGGTGATGTTTTCTAACAACCGGCAGGCGGAAAAGTTTGGAGATGCATGTCGTCCTTCAACTTCGCTCAGTATGACAAATTACTCACTGCTTCCCGTACGCGAAGAGGCGTCATGGGTAGCTGGAGAAGACGGGCGCCGGTAGCGTCGAAGATGGCGTTAGCGATTACACCCCCCATACAAATAATGGCCGGTTCGCCTCCACCCTGAGGAGGCTGATCAGGCCGGTCAAGTATCACTGTATCAATCTTCGGAACGATCGAGAAACGAGGCAATTCATAGTTATCGAAATTGGTTGACGCGATGTTGCCCCCTGTAAACCTGACTTCCTCCGAAAGGGCATAACCCAGTCCCATCGTAATGCATCCTTCTATTTGTATCGATGCTCCTTCCGGATTTACACAAAATCCCATGTCCTGTGCACATGCAACCCTTATCACTTCCACTCTGCCTGTGCTTTTATTAACCTTCACTTCAGCCATATGTGCCACGTAGGTTCCGGCATCGATTCCGCAGGCAATTCCAAAACCTCTGCCTGAGGGTCCTTTTGCGGGGGTATAACCGAATTTTTCAGCAACTGCTTTCAGTACGCCGATCATTTTTTCATCCTTCAGATTCATCAGACGAAATTCAAGCGGATCAATCCCGGCTCGTGATGCCATATATTCGATTTGGCATTCCCTGGCAAAAACATTGGTGTTATTTCCGGGAGCCCGCCATGGTCCGGTGGCAAACGGATGAACGTCAGGAGCCGTCCACCCTCTTCCATGTGCTACAGTCTGTTTGTTGGGAATATCATAAAAAGCATCGGCACCACGGTCGCCTGCAAAAAATACATGATAATCCCACAATACTATCTTTCCCTTATCATCTGTTCCCGATGTGATCTTCACCACTGCAGCCGGCCTGAAGGTATCGTAAAAGAACTCCTCGCGCCGTGTCCAGGTTACCATCACCGGCTTGCCGGTCAACTTCGCCAATCTTGCCGCCTCAACCATTTGCTGGTTGGCATTCTTCCCTCCAAACCCTCCGCCAACAAAGGGAGTTATTACCCTAACGTTTTCAAGTTTCATGCCTGATGCTCTGGCAATATCTTCCTGTCCCGAATATGGCGATTGCGTCGATGCCCTCACCATCATTTTTTCACCCTCCATATAGGCTACTGCCGTATGAGTTTCAATGGGAGCATGGGCCACATAGCTGTTAAGGTATTTTTCCTCTGTTACAGTTTTTGAGCCCGATTTGCCGGTTGCCATATCGCCGGTTTCGGCAACAATGGTATTGCCCGGATCATGCTGAAGCAGGTAATCGAAAATTGATTTATCATCCACCTGTTTCTCATCGAGAGAATATTCCGCCTTAACCATTGCAAGGGCTTCCGAGGCGCGATCAGGCAATTCATGGAGGACAGCTACCATTTCGCCTTCGCGAATAACTATTATTCCTTCGATTTTCTCTGCAGAAGAAGTATCTGCTGAGATTAATCTGGCTCCATGTGAGGGAGGACGAAGAATGCGTGCATATAGCATCCCCGGCATCACAAAGTCGCCCGCATATTTTGCACGGCCTGTGACTTTTAACAAAGAATCCCTTCTCGTGTAAGATTTACCCATAATTTTCATACGGGTATGATCTTTCATTTTGGGTTTCGGATCAAGGTGGCGTTCTATTCTTTTTCCTTTCGCCAGGTCGGCATAGCTGATTTTTTTAGTGCCATTGTTTTTTTCTGAAACAATTCCTTCATTTACTTCAAGGCGATCCACAGGTATTTTAAGTTGTTCCGAAGCAAGCTCAAGTAAAACAGCCCTGGCCTCTGCGGCGGCTTCCCTGAAGGGAATGCCAAATACACGTGTCGTAAGTGATCCGAATGTTCCCATATCATAAGGGCATAAATCGGTATCGCCCATGATCACAGAGACCTTATCGTAACTGACGTCGAGTTCATCAGCAAGCATTTGAGCCAGTGAGGTGACCGGGCCCTGTCCCATTTCTATTTTTCCTGTGAAGCCTGTAACCGATCCGTCTTCCCCGATCCTCAGAAATGCGTTGAAATCAGTTGGCAATTGCCGGCGTTGCTGTTGCGGGGCTGAAGGAACAGCCAATAGTTCGGAAAAATCGCGGGTACTGAAAAATATGAATATCCCTCCTCCAAAAACCCTGAAGAAAGTTCTGCGGCTGATCCCATTTCCAATTTCGCTGCTTTTCATGACTTCTTCCCTCCTTTCATTTCAACGGCGGCATCAGCAATTGCATCAATAATTCTGACATGAGCGCCACAACGGCAAAGATTGTATTCCATACCCCTGACAATTTCTTCACGGGTAGGTTCAGGATTTTTAACAAGAAGTCCAAACGCGTTCATTATCATGCCCGGAGTGCAGTAGCCGCATTGCAGCGCGTGGTGCTCCGAGAACGCGCGCTGGAGGGGCGTCTCCTCGCCGTCCTGCGCGAGGCCCTCGACCGTGGTGAGCTTCGCGCCGTCGGCCTGGACCGCGAGCAGCAT
>DATAEX010000467.1:0-8271 GCA_036257765.1 Bacteroidales bacterium | reverse complement strand
AAACCTTTGGAAATCTGTTCAGCAAGGGCTCAGCTTTTATGTAAAAGGATCTGCAGGCTATGTGGATGTTCGTGATGTGGCTGCAATTATGGTATGGTTGTCTGATTTGGAAATTTCGGGTGAACGATACATTCTTAATTCCGGTCATATGTCTCACCGTGAATTTTTAGGAATTCTTGCAAATGGACTGAAAACAAAGGAACCTCATGTCAGCATTACTCCGTTTGTATCCAAAGTGGCATTGATAATTGAGTCAGTGAGAGCGGTTATCAAAAGCGGTGAAAAAAGATTTAACCGCCGGACAATAAAACTAGCGGGTTCGAATTTTTCTTATTCAAGTGATAAAATAAAATCATTATCGGGAATCAATTTCATACCTGTGGAAGAATCGATCAGGGCAGCTATTGAAATCAACTATAGTCTGAAACAAAAAAATCTGTAAATTTTATAATATCTGAGGTTACATTTTTGGAGTTTGTGGTATTAATGTCTTGTAAAAACCCAAAACTCCAATATATGAATTGCAAACCCTATTATCTGCTCATCATCTTGTTGTTACTGAATTCCTGTAACCAGGATGAACCTGTTTCAGAGACTCCTTGCGGTATTTTAAAGCTGAACGTCGGATTATTCCTAAGTGTGAATGAAGTCGAAAATAATTTGAAATCAACGCAAGGAGCTGAAGACTTTCTTGTAACTATTTACAACAACCTGGGAATTGAAATTTTGCAATTTCCGCGTGCAGCTGATGTTCCGGAAGAAATTGAACTCGAACCCGGACAGTATTTTGTAACAGTACATTCTAACAACGATCTGCCTGCTGCATTTAGCAATCCCTACTATTATGGTGAATCTGTACTATTCACTATAACACCGGGAGGTCAGCAGACTGTAAGTGTAAATTGTGAAATGGCAAACACGATGGTGACGATTGTGTATTCCGATCAGGTTAAGTCCAATTTCACTGATTACGTTACTACAGTCAGCACCTCGGCAGGATCGTTAATTTTTACAAAGAATGAAACCAGGGCAGGATATTTCCGGCCCTTACCAATGAATATTTCTGTTGTACTCACATGGACAAAAAGTGACGGTACCTCTGACACAAAAACTCTGACCGGAACCATACCGGATCCCCAACCTAAAAGAAACTATGAAATTCATATTGATGCTGCTTCAGCAGACGGTTCAGCGTTTCTTCAAATTAATCTTGATTCCTTAATTGGTGCAACAGAAATAGTAAATATTAATGATAATGGAACGTTTGTACCCGGTTTAATCTCCGAAGGTGATCTGATCATATCAGAAATAATGTACGATCCTGACTCACTTGGTGATACAGAAGGAGAATGGTTTGAGATATATAATACAACCGATCATTCAATTGATCTGTATCATATTGTAATCAGGAGAAATACTGCAAACCAGCATATAATTAACTCAAATGTCTCAGTGGCTTCACATGGTTATATTGTATTAGCCCGAACAGCCGCAGCTGTTTTATCACCGGGGTATGTATACAGTTCCATAGGCCTGATAAACACCGGTGGAACACTTTCTTTGTTCAATTATGGTACCGATGGCAGCAACGGATCGCTTATCTGTGCTATAAACTATGGTGCAAGCGGGTTCCCCCGCGCAATTGGTGCATCGATCTGCCTTTCGCCTTCTTTGTTAAATTATACTAATGCAGTATCTGGTGATTCCTGGTGTGAGTCAGTTAGTGCGTATAGTACAGGTGATCTTGGCACACCGGGGACCATCAATGATACCTGCCTGTAATCATCCAAACCAGCCCTCAATAGCCGAAGCTTTTTTCCCAGACAGTTACCCGTTATTTATAAATCAGACTTAAGCGTTGAGGGCTTTTTAAATTCTAATATAAATTCATACCCCTGAAGTTGATCGAGTGATCATTTGGTTATATTTGCAGCATTCATACTTATGGGGGGAAATGCAGAAAAACTTTCTGGCAGCATTCGCTGGTGATTTGATAATTGTTACTGCCTCTTATATTCTTTGTGTCGGTTTAAAGCCTGGCTTAGGAAATTTATATTTTTCTGAGTATGCTGCTTCATTCCTGCTTTTTCTATTTTTATGGATCCTGGTTTCTTTCTCTCTCGACAAATATAATTTTAATACTATTTTTAACTGGAGTGCAATGGTCAAAAAGATACTTATTGGTAACCTTTTGATATTCTTTATTATCACCAGTATGATGTATTTGTTTCAGAGCTTTAATTACTCTCGATTCATAGTATTAGGAACAGTGGGTGTGGCCACACTTATCGAGTTATTATCAGGATCATTCTACATGATCTTTGTTAATGCACGTGTGAAATATGAGAATGGTTCCCTGAATTTCACTAATACGCCCGACACAATTGAAGTAGCACGGAAAAATGCGCAGATTGAAATTAAAAAGAGCCCTAAATATGATTTCAAACTCAGAGAAGAATATCTGAAAAATGAAATTGGCACCGGGCCTTATGATTTCATCAAAAATTATGCTGCGATCGATTCTGTCAACACTCTGATTGTAGCTACCACCACATCGTTCAATATTGATGCACAGATACAACATCAATTTGAATGTATCGTAAATGTTAAAAGAGTAAATGATTTCAGATACATAAACAAGTATTTTGAATCGGTTAATGCAAAATTACCCAGAGGTGGTATCTACATAGATTTTTTCGAAACCAAAAATATGCGCAAAGCGCGTATTCTTGAAAAATACCCGGTTGGTCTGAATTATATTTATTACGCATTGGATTTCCTTGTTAAAAGGGTATTTCCTAAGTTCACACTCACAAAAAAGCTCTACTTTCTTTTAACAAGGGGTGAAAACAGAGTTCTGTCAAAAGCAGAAGCATTTGGCAGACTTTATTCATGCGGATTCGAGATTCTTGATGAAAAGGTAATCGACAGAAGTTTTTATTTTGTTGCGATAAAGGTAAGGGAGCCGCTGTTCCCTAAAAATCCAAGTTACGGTCCTGTTATTGCGCTTGAAAGAATAGGGAAGGGAGGAAAAATAATCAAAGTATACAAGATGCGAACTATGCATCCTTTCGCAGAATATTTGCAGGATTACATTTACAAAAAAGCAGGATTACAGGAAGGCGGCAAGTTTAAGGATGATTTCCGGGTAACAACATTGGGAAAGCTTATGCGAACATTCTGGTTGGATGAATTTCCTATGATAATCAATCTGTTAAAAGGTGACCTGAAACTCTTTGGTGTCAGACCTCTGAGCAGGCAATATTTCAGATTATATACGATGGAGCTGCAGCGATTACGTATTTTGTCCAAACCGGGACTGATTCCGCCATTTTATGTTGATTATCCAAAAACCCTTGAAGAAATTATCGATTCAGAATTGAAATATCTTAAAGCATACTACAAGCATCCGTTCAGGACTGACATGGCTTATTTATGGAAAGCTGTTTTTAATATAATTTTCCGGAGATACCGGAGTAAGTAACGTCTGTTACTTCAGAACATTGTAAATAAGGATTAATGTGGATACGGAAGTAAATGCCAGGGAAATTGTGGGCATATTCATCCGAAAAGTCTTATTCTTAATTGGTTCTACATAAACAATATCATTCGGTAACAGAAAGAAACCATCCGATGTTAGTATGTTACTATTGGTGAGATCAAGCCTGAAGGAGCGTGTGCCATCCGAAGTAGGTCTTAAGACCAATACTTTTTTTCTGTTGCCATAATCAGTTATGTCTCCTGCCATACTAATTGCTTCAAGTACTGTAAGCTGATTATTAAAATTATTGTATGTTCCGGGCCTCAGGACTTCACCGATAACAGATATTTTGAAGGAGATTAGTTTTACAATTACCGTTGCATCTTTAAGATAGGTATCTGCTCTCTGACGAATGGCTGATATAGCTTCATCCATTGTTTTACCGGCCACCTGTACTTTGCCCAGAACCGGTATTTCTATATTGCCTGAATCGCTTACCGTATAGCCATTAATAAACAAACTTGTCTCATTCTGAAATAAATTCTGCTGATACGTACCCATAGTCTGGTTAATCATGGCACTCATTTCTTCATTCAAAGAGTAGATCTTCACGTACATGATATCACGAGTCTGTATCTTGTATTCCGGACGGCTTTTTGGGTAATAACCATCAGCTGACGCTGTATCCACGTTTTTAAGATAAACAAGCTGGCGATGTGAGGTACATGATAAAATAACCATCAGGCCTGTAATGATCACTAAAAACAGTATTCCTTTCAACGGATGAAGAGACATTTCATATTATTTGATTAAGCCAGGTATTCTTGATAAACTCTGTTAATGCCGTCATCGAGGCTGATTGTTTCATGCCAGCCAAGCTCATGCAATTTCTTAACGCTTAACAACTTTTGAAAGGTACCATCCGGTTTGGATGTATCCCATTCGATAAATCCATCGAAACCAACAATTTCCTTTACTTTCATTGCAAGTTCCTTTATTGTAAGATCCTTGCCTGTGCCAATATTTATGTGTGTATTTCTTATTTCAACCTTTGAATCGCGGGAAGTAATCTTATCAGCAAATTTATCTTTTACAAGGTCTTTAAAATCCACGCTTTCCATTATAAAAACACATGCATCGGCCATATCGTCTGAATGGAGAAATTCGCGACGGGGAGCGCCTGAACCCCAAAGTCTCACCGTTACAGGCGTTTCGGCGGAATTATGCCTAAAAATGCCATATTTTTCAAGTTTTTCCCCTATTTCAATCTGCGTCGATGTTCCGTCGATCCCTTCAATTGGCCTTTTCTGGAAGTCTTTTCTTATTGCATCCCAGTTATTTTCAATAAGGCATTTTGCAAGATGCATTTTCCTAATAATAGCGGGCAAAACGTGAGATTTTTCCAGATCATAATTGTCATTTGAACCATACAGGTTGGTAGGCATTACACTAATATAATTTGTGCCATATTGAATATTATAGCTCTCACACATTTTAATACCTGCTATTTTTGCAATAGCATATGGTTCATTGGTATATTCAAGGACATCAGTAAGAAGATATCTTTCTTTTAACGGTTGAGGGGCTTGTTTCGGGTAAATACATGAACTACCCAGGAATAGCAGCTTTTTTACATTATTAAGATAACAGGCATGGATAACATTGTTCTGTATCATCAGGTTCTCATAAATAAACTGTCCCCTGTAAATATTATTTGCTACAATCCCTCCAACTTTTGCAGCAGCCAGAAATACATACTCAGGTTTTTCTTTTTCGAAAAAAGATAATGCAGATTTCTGATTAGCCAGATCGAGCTCAGGGTAATTCCGTGTTATTATATTATTATAGCCTTTCCTGGTGAGATTTCGCATTAAAGCACTGCCAACTAATCCTGTATGCCCTGCAAGATAAATTTTACTGTCTTTTTTCATACAAGGTGCTTTTTATTCAAAATAATTCAAAGTCTGATAGCCACCATTCTTCAAATATACTTCTTTATGCATTAGTTTTATATCACTCTGCATCATATCTTTTACAAGGGCTTTTAAATCATATTCAGGCTGCCACTTCAGTTTTGTTTTGGCCTTGGTAGGATCGCCGATAAGAAGATCAACTTCGGTTGGTCTGAAATACCGAGGATCAATAGCTAGAACTTCTTTACCTGCAGGAAGCTGATATTTGGAATCGGAACATGATTTAATAAATCCTTTTTCATCTGCGCCTGTGCCACGGAATGTAATCTCCATACCAACTTCAGCAAAGGCCATTTTCACAAACTCACGGATTTCGGTTGTTATTCCCGTTGCAATAACAAAATCCTCCGGTGTATCCTGCTGTAAAATAAGATGCATAGCACGGATATAGTCCTTAGCATGCCCCCAGTCGCGTTTCGATGAAAGATTTCCGAGGAACAATTTATCCTGCAATCCAAGAGCAATACGAGCAACTGCCCTTGTGATTTTTCGGGTTACAAAAGTTTCTCCACGGATGGGTGATTCATGATTGAACAGAATACCGTTACAGGCGAACAAATTATATGCTTCGCGATAATTAACTGTAATCCAGTAACCATATAATTTAGCTACTGCGTAGGGACTACGAGGGTAAAAAGGTGTTTTTTCAGATTGCGGTATTTCCTGTACCAGCCCGTAAAGTTCACTTGTAGATGCCTGATAAAATTTGGTCTTGTTAATGAGTCCTAAGATACGGATAGCTTCGAGCATACGCAAAGTTCCAATGCCATCAGCATTTGCTGTATATTCAGGAGTATCAAAACTCACTTTTACATGACTCATCGCAGCCAGATTATAAATTTCATCGGGCTGAGTTTCCTGAATAATTCTTATGAGATTGGTGGAATCAGTCAGGTCACTGTAATGAAGTACGAAATTGCGATTTTCAACATGCGGATCAAGGTAAAGGTGGTCAATTCTTTCCGTATTGAACATAGAACTTCTCCTTTTAGTACCATGAACAATGTACCCCTTCTTCAGAAGATATTCTGCAAGGTATGCTCCGTCCTGACCTGTTATTCCTGTTATCAGGGCAACTTTCTGATTATTCATATGGTTCGGTTATTATTTGATGGCTTTTTTACATAATTCATGATACTCTCCTTTCAGTCCAACAGGAACAGCATTTCTGATCTGATAAACTATTTGAACGGATGAACGGGCATCGTTTAAACCAAACCCCTTTCCTTCCAGTACTTCTTCATAACTTTTAGTATGAAGATCAGTAAATCCTTCGCTGAATTCAATTTCCGTATTGTCAATTACAATGGAACGGTAAGTACGTTTGCCGGCTTTTCTGATATTTTCAGGAAGATCATTATAATCGAGGCTAAGAAACCATCTGATCCTTGCCTTTTCCAATTCGAGATAGCCTCCGGCTTTATTAACTGCAAGAACGTTTACTGTACTGGTTTTGAGATCGCCAAAAATCCAGGTAAGCATATCAAAAAAGTGAATTCCGATATTTGTAGCAATACCTCCCGACTTTTGAATGTCACCTTTCCATGAATTAAAATACCAGTTCCCTCTGCTGGTTATATAGGTCAGATCAATATCATGTATGAAATCGGAAGGTAAGTCATCAATTTTCTTTTTGAGGTCCGTTAATACAGGATGTAATCTCAATTGCAGTATAGTGTTGATCTTCTTGTTATATTCTTTCTCAATTTCAGTAAGGGCATCAATATTCCAGGGGTTCAGTACAAGAGGTTTTTCGCAAATAGCGCTAGCCCCCGACCTTAACGCAAACCTTATATGTGAGTCATGCAGGTAATTGGGAGAACAAATACTTACATAATCAATTTGTACTCCTGACCTGCGGAGCTTATCAATATGCCGGTCAAAACGCTCAAATTCAACAAAAAAATGACTATCGGGGAAGTAGCTGTCAATTATTCCCACACTGTCACTTGGGTCAAGTGTCGCCAATAAAACATTACCAGTATCTTTTATTGCTTTTAGATGGCGAACTGCTATATATCCGCCTACACCTATGATTGCAAATTTTTTCTGATCGGCCATAATCTTTTATTATAAACTCATATAAGTGAGTTTTTTGATTTTTTTCCTGTATATACCTTTCACATCCATAACAATTCCTTTCCCATCGCATAATGAAGTAAAATAATCTTCGGGAAGATCGGCATATTCTTTATGAGCTACAGCAACTATAATGGCATCATAACCCTTTCCCGGCTGATGTAGCAGACAGAATCCGTATTCTTTCTCGAGTTCCTCGGATGAAGCATAAGGATCGATAATTTCAACCTGAACACCATACGATTTTAATTCATTTACAACATCCGCCACCTTTGAATTCCTGATATCACTCACATTTTCCTTGAAAGTAGCTCCAAGAACAAGAACCTTAGAATTAAGGACATTTTTCCCTGCCTTGATAATTTTTTTAACTACTTCTGTGGCAATATATTTCCCCATGCCGTCATTTACGGCACGACCTGAAGTAATTACCTGTGAAGCATGACCTAATTCTGCTGCCTTAAAGGTGAGATAATACGGATCAACGCCTATACAATGACCTCCGACCAAGCCGGGATAAAATTTAAGAAAATTCCATTTTGTTCCGGCTGCTTCGAGTACTTCAAAAGTATTGATCTGCATTTTATTGAAGATCATGGAAAGCTCGTTCATAAGGGCAATATTCACATCACGTTGAGTATTTTCAATAATTTTAGCAGCTTCCGCTACTTTAATAGAAGATGCTCTGTAAACACCCGCTTTAACTACCATTTCATAAACATTTGCTACTTCGTCAAG
>DATAEX010000454.1:0-5067 GCA_036257765.1 Bacteroidales bacterium | reverse complement strand
CAGAATTATTCGCATTTGTCATTTCAGGCCTGATTTCCGGTACGGCTTCTTTATCAGGCAGTTGTTTTATACATTCAATAAGATGCTGTTCGGGTTCTACCTTTTTCTTATAAAGTTTGTTCAGATTTTCGGCCAGCAATGAATCAATCAGAGATTGTTCAGGCAATATCTCAAACAGTTGAAATTCATCCTCATCATAAAAAGTGAATACTTCTTCCAGATCTGAAATTTTCGCCGGAGTTCTCAGATAAATCTCCCAAACGGTATTACAGATTTTTTCTGCTTTCTGCTTTTCCCATGATGTTCTTTTCTCATGAAGGATTATATAGGTTTCTCCCTTTGAATTCAGATCATCAATCACCCTGTCGGGATTCAAACCCCGTTCGAATACTGTTTTGTCAGGAGTAAACAGCAACACATAGAAATGACCGGATGAATTTGTCTTCAAGCTATTCTCCAAAGACTGGAGTTGTGAAATCTTTTCTCTGGATTTATTAATATTACTGATCAATGCGGTTAGGATATCCGCCGCTTTTTCATCTTTCTCTCCGTTCAACATGTTTAGCAGCAGGTCTTTGCCTTTAAGTGTGATGTTTATAATATCGTTATTTACTGTAAGAATGCCTTCCCGTATCTTTTCATATATTTCTTCAAATTCATGGGTCAGATCCTGAATATTCTTAAACCCTACCATTCCGGCCGATCCTTTCAGGGTATGCATTACCCTGAAAATATTATTAATAATTTCCTTGTTCCCGGGATTATTCTCAAGAGTAATCAGATCATCCTCAAGCTGAAGCAGCAATTCACCCGCTTCCTCTTTAAAGCAGTATATAAACTCATCTATCATACCAGTACTTTTTCAATTAGTTTCCGGAATTCAGTTACTTCGAATGGTTTTTTTATCCATGCAGTTATTTTAGCCTCTTTCGCACGCTTCTGCTTTTCAATACTGGTTTCGGTTGAGAGCATGAATATGGGAATGTACTTGTATTCTTCCCTGCTGCGGATATACTCAACAAGACTTCCCCCATCCATATTGGGCATATTAAAATCAGAAATAACGAGGTCAATTTTTGAACCGTTGAAATAATGAAGGGCCTCCCTGCCATCAGCTGCTTCGTCAACCTGATGCCCCATGTTTTCAAGTGTCTTCTTGATAATTTGTCTGGAAGTATTAAAATCTTCCACAACAATGATTCGCTTTTTCATATTAGAATCTATTGGAATTTAATGAAATAATACTGATCATAGAAAAACCAAATGGAAATACAGAGAATGGTTGTCGTTGAATTATACGGGGTTAGAAAAAACGTGTCCATGTTAAAAAAGGGATAATTTATTTGGAATATAATTGGTTTTATATATTCACATAATGCATCAGAAATTGTCAAATAACAATAAATAATATGTCAGAGATGCATGGATTAATTTATTACATGTTATATTGTCCCATGAATTCATTTTATGTTATTTTTATATCGCACTGCAAAAAATTCCATGAAAAATGAATGTTTCTTCTCAAGAGAAAAAATGTAGTGAGTGCTCATTAAAGTGCTTGTTTTCTACTTTGGAAAGCACAAGTGATCCGGCCCCATATCAATATAAAAGGGAGATTGTATTTAAGAAGGGGGAAACCATTTTTAAGCAGGGAACTTTTATTTCTAAAATAATTTTTATACAGGAAGGCCTGGTTAAGTTATTTATTGAAGGAACCAGCGGAAAAGACTTAATAGTCAGATTTTATGGACAAATGGAATACCTTGGGCTGAGCGGAGTGTTTGGGAAAAACGAAAGCAAGTATACTGCCCAGGTTCTGAGGAAAACCAGGGTTTGTATGATCGAGATCAATCACTTTAAAAAAATGTTGAGCAAGCATCCTTCCCTGAATGAGCATCTTTTCAATCATATTAATGAGGAACATGATTTGCTTTTCAGCAGGTTGGGAATCCTTGGAACAAAGAATCTGCAGGGACGATTGGCTGAGGCGATACTTTATTTATATCAAATCAGTCAGAAGGAAAATGATATTTATTCACACATCACCCGCAGGGATATTGCCGAATTATCGGCTATGTCGGTGGAAAGCATGATCCGCCTGCTTAATGAATTCAAGCACGACAAGCTGATCAATATCAATGGGAAAGATATTGAGATTAACAATCTTGAGATGATCAAAATTTTATGCAAGGCTGGGTGAAGGGTCAATTGTTTGACTGATTTCCGATAATTCCTGCACACTAAGCACACAGTCAGTATTCATAACCATTATAAATTTCTCATCCTGTTCAATAAATCCTTCAATAAAATCGGGATTATACTTAATTCCTAAATCAGGAACTGATTTTATGCTTTTATAATCGAATTCAATTACATCTGTTACCTGATCGACCAGCAAACCCATCAGGACACTCTTGTCTTTGCTGATAATATCGACAACAATAACCATTCGTTCATCCGACAAAGGAGTTTCAGCATTAAAACGCTTATGCATGTCTATGACCGGCACAATGGATCCGCGAAAATTAAGCACTCCGGGTACAAAATCTGAACAATTTGGCACGCGGGTGAGATTTTCCAGCTGTATAATTTCCAGCACCTTATAAACGCTGATTGCAAAACTTTCAGTCCCGATCTTTAGGCTTATATAGCTTGTTTTCTGATCTATGTTCTTTGTTTCCATGCAAATACTATATTTTCGTAATGTGGTTGAATAAAAAATTTGTATCGAGTATGAAAGCCATTTTTCCATCCGCCATTATACTCCCGCCTGAAAAAAGGAACTGATTCACAAAAAGCTCACCTAACGGCTTTATTACAGCCTGATGCTCGCCCAATATCTCATCAACTGTAATAGCATATCGTCTTTCAAACTTATTAATCACAATTACCATCACTTCATCTTTCATAAAACGCTCATATCTGAATTGATGCCGGAGCGACACAAGCGGAATGGGACAATTCTTGTACTCTATGTATTTATTGTCTTTTCTGAAAAGCTTATTGGTATTTTCCATGAAGCAATATTCAACATCCATTACAGGTATCAGAACCTGCGTTTCACCAACATTGACAAGTAATGTATCTATTATTGTAAGTGTCATGGGAAGTTTCATAATGATGGAAGTTCCCAAATCTTTTTCAGTGAAAATTTCCAGGCTGCCCCCTACACCGTTCAGTTCTTTTCTTACAACATCCATTCCCACACCACGCCCTGATACCATACTTACGTTTTCACTGGTTGTAAAACCAGGTTCCATTATAAATCCCAGAAGGTCCTCTTTTGAAACTACCTGATCCGCCTGTATGTACCCCCTTTTAATAGCACATTCTTTTACACGGTCGAGATTTATACCGCTGCCGTCATCCTGTATCTGAAGGATTACACTTGCTCCTGAATAAAAGGCGGTGATTTTAAGCAAACCTTCCGGCTCTTTTCCCTTACTGATCCTTTCACTTTCCGGTTCTATGCCATGATCGATACTATTTCGAATAATATGCTGCAACGGACTTTCAATAGACCTTAATATGGTCTTATCGATTTCAATATCCTGACCTTCAATCAACAGGTTTACTTTTTTCCCTAACTCTCTGGATAAATCGCGAATCTGACGTTTGAAACGTGACAATAATGTTTCCACGGGAACCAGGCGCAGATCCAACGCATTATTTCTGAATTTTTTAGTAAGCTTTTCAATGTTTTCAAAAGCATTGTTCAATTTGGAATCATTTAGGCGGCTCACCTGCACCTGCATGTTGGCTGTGAAAGTTACCAGCTCGCTTACCAGGTTCATAAGCTCGTCAAGCTTTTGGGATGATACGTTAATACCTGCATCGGTATCATTATGAATTTCAGACAGGACCTGCTTTGGTGTCAAAGGTTTCCTGAGTATGACGGCATCTGTCCTGGCACGCTCAAAAGGTATTTTGGCAATGCAATCGTTTATATGTACTTCCGGATCTATTTTATTCCTGTGGATCCTCGAAAGGAGGTTGCTTAGAGTTGAATCACCAGGTTTAATCTCTGATACCTTAAACATGCTGAATTCGTCCCTGTCATAAAAGAGGAAAGAGCTCTCAATATCAGTAATTTTAAGATTTGTCCTAAGATAAATTTCCCATACGGTCTGGCAAATTTTCTCTGTTTTCTGTTTCTCCCAGGATTTTTTACCTGAAACCGGCACTATAAATGTATCACCTTGCGATTTGATATCTGCAAGGGTTTTATCCGGGTCAATGCCTCTTTCAAAAATACCTTTATCAGGACTAAAAACAATTATATAAATATGACTTTCCCCGTCTCCGTCATCGGATGAAGGGTTTGCTTCGATCTGATCATATGACCCTATCTTTTCCTTAATGATTCCCAGAAAGTCGGTGTTAATATCTTCACCTGAAGTACTCAGCATGTTCTGGATCATGTCTTTGGCCTGTAGTGTCAAATCAATGATTTCACTGTCAGCTGTCCGTTTCCCTTCCCTCAATTCCGAATAGAGGCTTTCGAACTCATGGGTAAGATCCTGAATATTCCTGAAGCCAACCATTCCGGCCGTACCCTTAAGAGTATGCATTACCCTGAATATACTGTTAATTATATCCGGATTTGTGGGTTCCTTCTCCAGTAAAATAATACTATCCTCCAGCTGAATAAGTAATTCCTTTACTTCTTCAACAAATGCATTGACAAATTCATCCCTCATGTCAGAACTTTTTCAACAAGTCTCTTGAATTCCGTTACATCGAAAGGTTTCCTTATCCAGGCCGTGATTTTCGCTTGTTTGGCCTTGTTTTGTTTGTCAATATTGGTATCGGTTGACAGAATAAAAATGGGTATGTACTTGTATTGTTCCTTGCTTCTTATGTATTCCACAAGTGCACCACCATCCATGTTTGGCATATTATAATCCGATATTACAAGATCAACCTGACCTCCATTGAAGAACTGTGTGGCCTCACGGCCGTCCGCTGCTTCATCAACCTGATATCCCATGCTCTCCAGTGTTTTTTTTATAATTTGCCTGGAGGTATTAAAATCTTCAACAACGATGATCCGCTTTTTCATATTAT
>DATAEX010000153.1:0-8623 GCA_036257765.1 Bacteroidales bacterium | reverse complement strand
CTTTTCATGCCTGCTTTTCTCATAGCGACTTATATTTATTATCCTGAACCATCATTACTTAATTGTTATCGCTCCTTCACACTCTCAGCAAGTTTGTTCTTACTCCGGTGCCAGAACCAATCCTGAACCGGCATCAATTGAGCTCAATTTCAGCCGGCGTGCATGCTGGGTAATTAAGCTCCATACTTCTAGAGGAGAAGCATTTTTATTCTGCTCACAAAACATGCCTGCTATCCCTGCCACATAGGGTGTGGCCATGCTTGTTCCATCCCATTTTGCATGTTCATTCTGAACATTGATCAAGCTGTAAACCGAAACCCCCGGAGCAACAATATCAACTTGTCCTCCAACTGGATTTACCCCACCGCACGAAAACCAGGCGATCTTCAGATTACTGTCGATTGCCCCAACCGCTAAAATTGAAGGACAATTAGCAGGATGACCCACAGGAGCAATATATGAAGGACGGTTGCTTTCATTACCTGCTGCTGCAACTATAAGAGCTCCTGATTTCATGGCTCTTTTAGCCACATTCTCATAAGTTTCGGAATACGATTCATCAATACCTGCGGGAGCACCCAGTGACATGCTTATTACCCTGCATTTTTCAGATAATGCCCATTCAATTCCTGCAAGGATGCTGCCGTCTGTCCCCTCGCCCTGGTCATTTAATACTTTACCGGCAAATATTTCGGATTCATACGCCACGCCATAACGAAAGCCATTACTGTCCTTAAAGCCACAAGCAACTCCGGCGCAATGTGTGCCATGACCATCGACATCTTTTGCAGACCCGGACTCAACAAACTTTTTTGTCTTTATTTTTCTTCCTTTTAAGTCAGCATGTTCTTTAAAAATACCAGTATCAAGTATCGCGATACGTACGCCTTTTCCCGAAAAGGATGAATTTTCAGCCAGCACAGCTTTGATTCCCCATGAGGCGTTTTCTCCATCATTAAACCTCTTCCTGCGTTTTAGTCCCGTCTTATACAGGTACCTCTCAGGTTCAGTTGACAGAACAGCATTTCTACCCAGATAAGTGTTCAGATATCCAATCTGATCTTCCTTTTCAAAGTTGACAACAGCTACCTTCAGTTCTTCGAAGAAAATCCCATCGGCCTCAGTAAAAGCATTAACGAAATTTTCAGGCTTATTGACATAATCACTGAAATGTACAAGCTTCACTGATGATCTGACTGTTGCCTTAAATAATGTGTCTCGCCTTATTCCGGCGTTTAATAATACGAGGTTTCTGCCAGTGTGTTTTTTTCTACTTTGCATAGGGGCTTGGGGTTGATATGAATGAATTTCAAAAATAATTGAAAAATGAAAACATTTTTCATATATTGCATCAGTAAGCCGATAGATTTCAGGTTAATTTCCTGATTAAAAGCCATTTTATAAATGAAGAAAAAGATCGTACTGGAATATACACTTAATTCGTCTCCGAAAGTAATTTATCCGCGACTGAGCACTCCCGGTGGATTATCTGAATGGTTTGCGGATAATGTAAATATTAATGGAAGCCAGTATAGTTTCTTTTGGGAACACGCTGAACAACGGGCAAATATAATCCAGAGAAAAGAAAACAAATATATCCGTTTCCGTTGGGCAGACTCTCATGAACCTGAAACGCACTGGTTTGAATTCAGGATCAATACAGATGAGCTTACCGGAGATACCGCTCTCATCATCACCGATTTTGTTGAGGATGATGACAAGGAAAGTACCATTGAATTATGGAACTCTCAGGTATCAAAGCTTAAACACGTAATAGGACTTTAGCTGCTTTTTCTGTCTGAAAATATCCTAGCTTTGCATTAAGTTTTGGAATATTTCATTATTTGCAATTACAGTGAAGCGCCTGCACAGGTTGGTCATAATGTCTTTTCTGGGTCCTTTTATAATGACCTTTTTTATAGTAATGTTCTTATTGCTCATGCAATTTCTCTGGAGGTACATTGATGAACTTGTCGGTAAGGGATTAGGAATTGAAATAATCGGGGAATTTCTTCTTTACGCTTCGGCCGGGCTGGTACCCCTGGCATTGCCACTTGCCGTGCTGTTATCATCATTAATGACGTTCGGTAACATGGGCGAATATTATGAATTAACAGCCATAAAGGCTTCTGGCATCTCGCTTCAGAGAATCCTGACACCCGTTGTTATACTTGTCATTTTTATTTCGTTTGCGGCATTTTTCTTTGCCAACAATGTAGTACCTATCACAAACCTCAAAATGAGGACGCTGAGGCTTGATGTCAGAAATCTTCATCCTGAGGTTTCCATAACCGAAGGTGTATTCAATAAGGGAATTGAACATCTTATTATCAGGGTGGGAAGAAAAGATCCGGTAACTAACCTTTTATATGACATAAAGGTATACGATCATTCCAAATCCAGAGGAAATCGTGATGTTACTGTTGCGGATTCCGGCAGGCTGAAGATAACTGAAGATAAGCGTAATATGATCATTACCCTCTGGGACGGCTACAAATATACCGAAGTTGATGAAGGAAGGCGGAGGCGCGACCGGCGCTTTCCTCATCAATTGCTTAAATTCGGGGAACAGAATATTATCATGGAAATGACCGGTTTTGAGCTCGAGCGTTCGGATGAGCGCATTTTCAAGAACGCTTATCAGATGCTCAATGTGAACCAGCTCAGGAACGCAACAGATTCGCTTTCAAGAACACTTGAGATGAACAGCAGGGACTTTGCCAGGAGTCTTGTCAGTACAAGCTTTTATAAACTTAACAATAAGCAGTTTACTGGTAGCCCTGAATTTAATCAGCGAATGTATACAAATGCCGGAAGGAACATCGATCGTCCGTCTCTGATGCCGGAAGAACGAAAAGCAATGATTGAAAGAAATATTGCGGCACAGAAGAATGCAGCGAGGAGAGCCGCTTCACGGGCAAGAGCGGACTTGCCAAAAGACACCACAATACGTGATACGGTAATAACCCAAACTTTTAAAAATGTTGGATTAAAAAAGGTGGAAAATTTCGATACTCTTTATTCATCGTTTGATATTGACGTTCGGAAAAGGATCATTTCAGAAGCGATCAACACTGTGAAGACCAATGATTATATGGTCGAAACTTCAACAAGAATGATGGATTTTGAAATCAGAAAGCTCCGCAAACACCAAATTGAATTACATCGCAAATTCACATTATCCTTTGCCTGCCTGATTTTTCTGTTTATTGGCGCACCTCTGGGTGCCATAATCCGTAAAGGAGGTCTGGGTTTGCCGACTGTTATTTCCACATTACTATTCATTCTCTACTATGTGATTTCGCTTATTGGTCAGAAATTCGTTGAAGAAAGCCTTCTGTCAGCCTTCCAGGGCATGTGGCTTTCTTCGTTTATACTGATCGTTGCCGGTGTATTTCTCACTTATCAGGCCACTAATGACTCGGCTATACTCAATATAGATACCTATCTTAACTGGATCAGAGAAAAGACCGGTCTTCGCAAAGGATTTTTATTGGAAAAGAAATCGCATATTGTAGGAAAATTTGAGCTTATTGATCTTCCGAAAAATGAACTGCAAAAGGGTTTTATTGAAATAAGCAATATGGCAGGGCAATGCATTGAACAACTTAAAACCGATGATAATCTGGTGAAACTCATAGGTAAATCGCTTCACAATACGGGATATTATTACCTGGTTGAATTCGGAGTTCATTATAATAGTTTTGTTGATCAGGTAATTCTGAGTAAATGGTTCCGAATACCCTATTTTGAAAAGCGACTTACGGAATTTCCTCCCATCAATGGCAGAATCACATCTACTGTTTTCATCAAGCCTTCTCTGCGATGGATTGCATTAATAATTTTCCCCGTTGGTGTTATCCGGTTAATTCATTTAAAGTTAAAAGTAAACAGGCTTAACAGGAATTTGAAACAAGTAATAGATCTGTCTGCCGGTATGGTGAATCTATTAAACAGCAATGCGCTCAAACCGGAGGCATTTAGTCCGCAATGAGAATCCTTCAGGTCTGTAATAAGCCTCCCTATCCTCCGCGTGATGGAGGTTCACTGGCCATGTTCAGTCTGGCTAGAGCTTTGCATGCTCTTGGGCATAAAATTACAGTTCTTACCATGTTCACCGACAAGCATAAGCTTACACGGGAACATCATCTGGAATATACAAAGATTATGGAGGTCCACACCATTTATGTGGATGCGGGTCTTAAATTGAAAGGTCTGTTATTCAACCTGCTTTTTTCAGATAAGCCTTACACAGCAAGCAGGTTTTATTCGCTTCAATTTGAAAGGGAACTGGTCAAACTATTAAAATCCAACGAGATTGATATCATACAGCTCGAAGGATTATATCTTACTCCCTATATAAAACTCATTCGAAATAATTCAGACGCATTAATCGCTTTGAGGGCACATAATGTTGAACATGAGATTTGGACAAGGATTGCAGCAGAAGAAAAAGGATTTTACCGGAAACTGTATTTCACATTACTGGCAAAACGGCTCAGGCGATTTGAAGAGGAAGCATTGAATTCTTATGACCTTCTGATCCCGATAACAGAAAGGGATAATGAGAAATTCAGGATAATGGGTAATAAGAAGCCCAGTCATGTATGTCCGGCCGGAGTTGATATAAAAAATACTGATCCCGGAAATAATGAAGTGCCACAGGAAAGATATTCTCCATTTACTCTTTTCTATCTGGGATCTCTCGACTGGATCCCAAATCAGGAAGGTCTGCTTTGGTTTGTTTCAAAAGTATTTCCCGGGCTCAGACAAAAATTCCCTGACTTAAAACTGCATATTGCAGGGCGTAATGCTCCCCAATCGCTCATCAGACAGCTTGATGTACATGGTGTAGTATTTCACGGTGAAATTAATGATCCGGATGAATTCTCACGGGAGCATACAGTAATGATTGCCCCATGCTTTTCAGGAAGCGGAATGCGACTGAAAATAATTGAGGCCATGGCTCTTGGCAAGCCTGTAGTTACTACCTCAATCGGAGCTGAAGGGCTTATTGCAGTTAATATGGAGCATATAATGATAGCAAATGAGCCCGAACCCTTTTCTGAATGTATTGAAAGATTAATTAAATATCCTGATCTTTGCCATCAAATGGGTCGGAATGCATACCGCATTGTATATGGGCGATATAATAATAATGATATAGCCATAGCGTTGGCAGAATTCTATAAACAGCAACTCAAATGATCCTGAAATTGCTTTTCTGGCTTTTCCTTTTTATTATATTCTACACTTATTCAGGGTATACTATTGTTCTGCTTCTATCTTCCGTATTAAGGAAAATGGCAGGAAGGAAGAAGAGTCCTGACGTTAACTATGAGCCGGAGGTAACATTGCTGATACCGTCTTATAATGAAGAGAGACATGTAATTGAAAAGGTGAACAATTGCCTTGACCTGAATTATCCACCTGACAAATTAAAAATAATCTGGATCACGGACGGTACTACTGACAACACATATGATCTTTTGTGCCGTTATCCCGGGATAACTGTAATGCATGAGCATGAGCGAAAAGGTAAGATTCACGCTATGAATCGCGGGATGAAAGCAGTAAGAACACCTATTGTTGTATTCACCGATGCGAATTCCATGCTTAATCCGGATGCTCTTAAGGAAATTGTGAGACCTTTTGCTGACCAGTCGGTTGGATGTGTTACCGGTGAAAAACGGATCGCTGCATCTGAAAAGCAAAAAGCGGTGAGTGCAGGCGAAGGACTATACTGGCAGTATGAGTCGCGGATTAAAAAGCTGGAATCGGAAACCGGGTCGGTTGTCGGTGCCGTAGGTGAAATATTTGCCATACGTTCATCGCTTTACGAGGAAGTAAGCGAGGATACCCTTCTGGATGATTTTACACTTTCGCTGCAAATGATCCGTAAAGGATACTCTATAAAATATGCACCTAAAGCATGTGGGACAGAGACTGCCTCGTTGTCTGTTTCTGAAGAAATAAAGCGGAAAATCAGGATTGCATCTGGTGGAATGCAATCACTGACAAGGATGACGGATCTGCTAAATCCTTTTAAGTATGGATTTCTTTCGCTAAAGTATCTTTCACATAAAGTATTCCGCTGGACTCTTGTTCCTTTTGCATTTCCCCTCGTATTCATTTTGAATCTGATTATAGTATTTTCGCAATACAGTTCGCCGCTTTATATTACTCTATTTTGCATGCAGTGCTTTTTTTATATTCTTGCATTTGCAGGATGGAGGCTGGAAAACGTAAATACACGACTTGGCTTGTTTTTCGCACCTTATTACCTGTTCATAATGAATTATGCCGTATTATTAGGCTTCATCCGTTTTTTCAAAGGGAATTATACCGTAAAATGGCAGAAAGTGAAACGAACCTGATGAAATTCATTGAATTTTAAGACGAAAATTGATTTATTCGTTTCATCCTGCGTCCAGATTTTCTTACAAATTGTAACTTTGCACGAATTATTTCTCACATGCTTAACAGGTTTTCAAATAATATTTTAATTGAGTTGAATACAGTTAAGGAAGCAATAGACGATATTAAAGCAGGCAAAGTAGTCATAGTGGTCGACAATGAGGAACGTGAGAATGAGGGTGATTTTATTTGTGCAGCTGAACTGGTCACCCCTGAGATAATTAATTTCATGGCTACATACGGACGCGGCCTTATCTGCGCACCGATCACAGAGAAACGTTGCGAACAGCTTGAGCTCGAGCTGATGGTTCGTAGCAATACATCGCTCCACAGTACCCCTTTCACTGTTTCGGTTGATTTATTAGGTCATGGTTGCACAACCGGCATTTCCGCCGCAGACAGGGCAAAGACCATTCGTGCTCTCGTTGATCCGGATACCAAACCCGAAGATCTCGGACGTCCCGGACATATTTTCCCGTTAAAAGCAAAATCCAAGGGTGTATTGAGACGACCGGGTCATACCGAGGCCGCCATCGATCTTACAAGGCTGGCAGGATTACGCCCAGGAGGTGCCCTTGTCGAAATAATGAATGAAGACGGAAGCATGGCACGGTTACCCGAGCTCATGGAAATTGCCAGGCGCCATAAGCTTAAAATAATCACCATTAAATCGCTGATCGCCTACATGCTTGAACAGGAGAGCCTTGTAATCAAGGGTGAAAAAGCGAAACTTCCTACCAAATTCGGCACTTTTACAGTAATTCCATTTATTCAGAAATCAAATCGTCTTGAGCATCTTGCTCTCATCAAAGGTTCATGGACACCCAGGGATCCTGTAATGGTCAGAGTACATTCGTCTTGTATGACAGGTGATATCTTTGGATCATACCGTTGCGATTGCGGACCGCAGCTGCACGAAGCGATGAGAATGATTGAACAGGCCGGACAGGGAGTAATTGTTTACCTTAATCAGGAAGGTCGCGGAATAGGATTATTCAACAAAATAAAAGCCTATAATCTACAGGAAAAAGGACGCGATACTGTTGAGGCAAATCTGGACCTCGGTTTTGAAGAAGATGAGAGAGATTATGGAGTAGGTGCAAGCATCCTGCGTGAACTCGGCCTTGGAAAAGTAAGGCTGATCACCAATAACCCTGTAAAGAGAGCAGGTCTTGAAGGATATGGTATTTCTATTGTCGATAATATTCCACTTTGCATCCCACCTAATGAGCATAATCATTTTTACCTGAAAACCAAGAAAAACAAAATGGGTCATTTGCTCGACCTGCTTGAGGATAAGGATTTCAGGATTGCCAACGACGAATGATCATGCAGTTGAAGAATCCCGGCATCGTATTTATGGGCACTCCGGAATTTGCCGTTGCTTCACTTGAAGCAATTATACGTGCAGGTTATAAAGTCAGCGGTGTAGTAACAGCACCTGATAAACCTTCAGGTCGCGGGCTAAGGCTGCATGCCTCACCGGTTAAGGAATTGGCCCTGAGCCACGGAATCCCTGTACTTCAGCCCATGAAGCTAAAAGATCCGGAATTCCTGGATTCTTTACATCAACTTAAACACGATTTACAAGTTGTTGTTGCATTCAGAATGCTTCCTGAAGAAGTGTGGAGTATGCCTTCGCTTGGCACGTTTAACCTGCATGCGTCGTTATTGCCGCAGTACCGGGGTGCTGCTCCTATAAACTGGGCCGTAATTAACGGTGAATTAAAAACAGGGGTGACCACTTTCTTTATCAATCATGAAATCGACAAAGGATCGGTCATATATACACGCGAAACACCCATCGGTGAAAACGAAACTGCAGGCGATGTACATGACCGGCTTATGCAAATCGGTGCAGATCTTGTTGTGAAAACTATAGAAGGAATTATATCACAAAAAGTTGTTCCGGTAGAACAGCAGTTTATAAATCCCGCACAACCTTTGAAACCCGCACCCAAAATATTCAGGGAGAATTGCCGGATAAACTGGAAAAATAAAACAATCACCTTGCACAATTTTATCAGGGGACTAAGTCCTCATCCGACCGCATGGTCAGAAATCGTTTCAGATGCAGGAGAGCCCCTGAATGTTAAAATTTTCGAAGCCAGACCGGTCAGCGAGGGCCATAAGCTCAAACCGGGAGAAATTGTTACCAACAGAAAGAATTTTATTTGGGTTGCCACATCTGATGGATATATCAGTA
>DATAEX010000449.1:0-4339 GCA_036257765.1 Bacteroidales bacterium | reverse complement strand
CAGACAACAGTTTATTCAGTATTATGGTATAGGTGAGGTGCCTGCAGATCTTTTGGATAAATACGCAAAAGAAAGTATGGGCCGTGAGGAAGAGCGTAACCGGTATTCTGAAAGCCTGAATGAGAATAAAGTATTCGAATTGATAAAGAAAAATGTGAAACTCGATGCCAAAGAGGTAACTTTGGAAGATTTCAACAAACTTTTCGAAAAGTAGTTAATTAAAAAATACTGATTATGGACCTGATAAGGGACTTCAATAAATTCGCCACCGGTCATATGGGCATCAGCAGCATGAACCTGCACCGGTTCACATCGGTTACAAACAGTTATATTTCACCAACGATAATTGAGGAAAGGCAGCTAAACGTTGCACAAATGGACGTTTTCTCGAGGCTGATGATGGACAGGATTATTTTTCTGGGATTGCCAATTGATGACTATGTGGCCAATATCATTCAGGCTCAGTTGTTGTATCTAGATTCGGCAGATCCCGGAAAGGACATACAGATCTATTTCAATACTCCCGGCGGAAATGTTCATGCCGGTTTAGGTATTTATGATACGATGCAATATGTAACATGTGAAATTGCAACAATATGTACAGGCATGGCGGCTTCGATGGGCGCAGTTCTTCTTTGTGCAGGTACGAAAGGCAAACGCACTGCACTCAGACATTCAAGGATCATGATCCACCAGCCTATGGGCGGTGCGCAGGGTCAGGCGACGGATATCGAAATAACTGCCAGGGAAATATTAAAACTCAGATCGGAGCTTTATGCCATTATAGCAGATCATTCGGGAAATTCCCTGGAAAAAGTGGAAAAAGACTCTGACCGTGATTACTGGATGACGTCAAAGGAAGCTCTTGATTACGGGATGATTGATGAAATCCTGGAAAGGACCAAAAAAAAGTAAGTTAATGTGCTGATTTTTCATAACTTTGCTTAACTTATAAACGTTAAAAATTTGGCAGCTCATTAACATAAATTTACAGGTTATTTAGTCTGCCGAAGTACAAATCTCAAACTGTTACAGAAATGGACAAATGCTCATTCTGCGGACGCGATAAAAGGGACACAAATCTGCTTATAGCCGGAATTTCAGGCCACATATGCGATAATTGTGTGGAGCAGGCTTATGAGATTGTGCAGGAGGAAACAAGAAAAAAGGCTCCTTTTGATGTTAATACTATAAAGCTTCTTAAGCCAAAAGAAATCAAGAAATTCCTTGATTTATATGTAATCGGTCAGGATGATGCCAAAAAAACAATTTCAGTCGCCGTTTACAATCATTATAAGCGACTGATGCAGATTAACCGCAGGGATCAGTCGGATGATGTGGAAATAGAAAAATCTAATATTATCCTGGTCGGTGAAACCGGAACAGGTAAGACCCTTCTGGCCCGAACCATTGCAAAACTTCTGCATGTGCCTTTTACAATTGTCGATGCTACAGTACTCACTGAAGCAGGTTATGTAGGGGAAGATATTGAAAGCATACTTACAAGGTTACTTCAGGTTGCCGATTATAACACCGAGGCCGCTGAAAAGGGAATAGTTTTTATTGATGAAATAGATAAAATAGCACGGAAAGGTGATAATCCGTCTATAACCCGTGATGTATCGGGTGAAGGTGTTCAACAAGGACTGCTCAAACTACTTGAGGGCTCTATTGTCAATGTGCCTCCTCAGGGAGGACGGAAGCATCCCGATCAGAAAATGATCCCGGTTGATACAAAAAACATTCTGTTTATCTGTGGCGGCGCATTTGAGGGAATAGAAAGAAAAATTGCTCACAGGCTGAATACCACGGTTGTCGGGTACAATGCCTCGCGCCAGACCGACCGGGTTGAACGGGATAATCTGATGCAATACATTGCTCCCCAGGATTTAAGAGCTTATGGAATGATCCCTGAAATAATCGGACGTCTTCCTATCCTTACCTATTTGCACCAGCTCGACAGAAAAACTCTGAGGAGTATACTTACTGAACCGAAAAACTCAATTATCAAACAGTATGTCAAACTGTTTGAAATGGATAATGTACAACTCACGTTTGATGAAAATGCTCTCGATTTCATTGTTGACAAGGCAGTGGAATTCAAGCTCGGCGCCAGGGGACTTCGTTCGATTTGTGAGGCTATTATGGTTGATGTGATGTTTGAACAACCTTCGACAGATGAGCGGGAGATCACCATAACTATTGATTATGCTAAAACGAAGATTGAAAAAATCAATCTGCATCGACTAAAAGCAGCATAATATTATTTTAAAAAAATATTTATATATTTGCCTCGTAAAATTATTCAAGTGAACAGAACTTATACAAATTGGTGGTGGTGGCACAGTATTAAACTCATAAAACCGTGAGACCGTTACCTTTTTGAATTAATCCAAAGATATAGCAGCGGCCTATCGTACTCACGGTAGGCCGCTTTTGTTTTTAGATTTTTAAATAAACCCACTCATGAAAAAATATATTATCAAAACAAGCACCCGAAAACTGCTGGCTGACACGATTACGCCTGTAAGCATTTATCTTCGCATCCGGGATGTTTTCCCTAACTCTTTGCTTTTGGAAAGCTCGGATTACCATGGGAACGAAAACAGTTACTCTTTCATTTGCCTGAAACCACTTGCCGGTTTTGAAGTCAACGAAGGTATCGCAACAGAACATTATCCGGATGGCTCATCCCTTGAGACCAAAATTTCTTCCACCGTTGTTTTTAAGGATACTTTCCGCAGGTTCATGAATTCATTCCAGCAACAGAAAGATCTGGACGGTGTTCCTGTGAACGGGCTCTTTGGATACACTTCATATGATGCCATAAAATATTTTGAAAACATAAATATCAGGGACAGGGTGATTCCCGCTCAGAAGATCCCTCATATGAAGTATCATTTTTACAATTATATAATTGCCATTAACCATTTTCAGAATGTTTTGCACATCATCGAAAACCGCATTAACGGAGAGCCAAATGAGCTCGAACGTATTGAAACACTTCTGAACAGCAGAAATCTGGCTATATATGATTTTCGTCCTGTAGGCAGTGAGCAGGCTAATATTACAGATGAGCAATATAAAAGTATGGTTTCAAAAGGCAAGACGCATTGTCATCGTGGTGACGTTTTCCAGGTCGTTCTCTCGCGACAGTATTCACAACAGTTCCTGGGTGATGAATTCAATGTCTACAGGGCTCTGCGATCTATTAACCCCTCGCCTTATCTGTTCTATTTCGACTATGGCAGTTACAAGATTTTCGGTTCCTCACCGGAGGCGCATCTTAAAATAAATAAAGGCACTGCTTACATTAATCCGATTGCAGGAACCTTCAGGCGAACCGGTGACGATGAAAATGATAAGCTTCTTGCGCAGCAGTTAACAGGTGATTTGAAGGAGAATGCGGAGCACGTTATGCTGGTCGATCTTGCCCGGAATGATCTCAGCCGCCATGCTGAAAATGTTACCGTTGAAAAATATCGTGAAGTACAGTTTTTTTCCCACGTTATTCATCTTGTGTCCGCTGTTTCGGGGAAATTAAATGACAGATCAGACATCACAGATATGATGACAGCGACTTTTCCTGCCGGGACACTCACGGGTGCTCCAAAATTCAGGGCAATGCAGCTAATTGATGAATATGAGAACCAGAGCAGGGGATATTATGGAGGAGCAATAGGCTTTCTTGACTTCAATGGCAGGTTCAATCATGCCATTATGATAAGAACATTCCTCAGTAAGGGCAACACGCTGTATTATCAGGCGGGGGCGGGAATTGTTGCAATATCAGACGAGGAAAATGAACTACAGGAAGTGAACAACAAGCTGGGAGCTCTTAAGAAAGCAATTGAAATGGCAACTACAATAAAATAGTCCGCTATGAAAAAGATTTTGGTAATTGATAACTACGACTCGTTCACCTATAACCTGGTTCATTATATAAGGAATCTGACCGGGGGTATTCCTGAGGTATTCCGTAATGACCAAATAGATATTCAAGAGGTGAATGAATATGATAAAATATTGCTCTCCCCGGGACCGGGAATACCTGTGGAGGCTGGCATATGCCTTGATTTAATCAGGTTTTATGCACCCTCAAAAAGCATACTGGGTATTTGTCTGGGTCATCAGGCAATAGGTGAGGCATTCGGTGGTTCACTCACCAACCTGAGCCAGGTATATCATGGTCTGGCAACTTCAGTTTCTGTGACCGATCCTGAGGAGCCATTATTTAAGGGCATTCCCGGTGATATTAAAGCCGGAAGATACCATTCATGGGTAGTTACCCGTGAAAACCTGCCTGATTGCTTTACAATTACCTGTGAAGACCCCTCAG
>DATAEX010000438.1:0-11044 GCA_036257765.1 Bacteroidales bacterium | reverse complement strand
TCCGGGTACCCAATCTTGCTCTGAGTGGCTTAATATTTTCAAGCCTTACATATAATGAAAGATTGTAATTGCCTGGAATTACTTTTATAAAATCACTGAGTATACCCTCACCGTGGATATCGGTTTCGTAAGCCTTCTGACGCGAGATTTTAACTGCCCTGTAACCCGAAAAAGCTTCCTTTCGCTTATAAAGACTGTCATTGCGAATATCGGTCCATTCAACATTTTGTCCAATCTGTTGCCATCCATCAATAGCAAATGAAGTAGTGGCGCTGTCCAGCTTGAATATCTTTCCGGTCTCAAATGAATGGTTCCGCACCAGGTTTCCACGCTCGAAACGCTGAAGCCTGACACGATATGGAATGCTTAGTGGTGCGTCAGTTGACCATGTCAGCCGTTGCTCTTCATCGTCATTATTCCGGCACCCGGTGGTAATCAGTATAATTAAAATAATAATATTAACGCAGGCACGAATTTTCATTTACCTGTATATTTCTTTCTTAGCAGCTTTCATAGTATTTCGAAGCAGAGAAACCACAGTCATTAGTCCTACACCACCCGGAACAGGGGTTATATAGCTGCATTTGGGAGCAACTTCATCAAAATTCACATCACCAAGCAATTTCCAACCCGATTTGGTCTGATCCGATTTAACTCTTGTAATTCCGACATCCACAACAACAGCTCCTTCTTTAACCATATCAGCTGTTACAAACTGTGGTTTACCGAGAGCTGCAATCAAAATGTCGGCCGACCGGATAATTCCGCCGAGATCTTTTGTCCGGCTATGACAAACGGTAACTGTTGCATCGCCGGGATATGCTTTCTGCGACATAAGAATGCTGATCGGTTTTCCGACTATATTGCTCCGGCCTACCACTACACAGTTTTTCCCTGAGGTTTCTATTTTGTAGCGGGCGAGGAGTTCAATAATGCCTGCAGGTGTAGCTGATATAAATGCGGGAAGTCCAAGCACCAGACGCCCCACATTTACCGGATGGAATCCGTCCACATCCTTCCGTGGATCGATAGCTTCGATTACCTTTTGTTCGGAAATGTGACCGGGCAATGGTAATTGAACGATAAAACCATCAATTCCCGGATCTGTATTTAATTCATTTACAGTTTGAAGTAGTTTTTCTTCGGTAACATCATCCTCGTAACGAATAAGTGTAGATTTAAAACCAACTTCGCCACATGATTTCACTTTACCAGCAACGTAGGTTTCGCTTGCCCCGTCATGTCCCACCAGCACAGCAGCTAGATGCGGAGCTTTATAACCAAGGGCGGTCATTTTACTAACTTCATCGGCAATTTCAGCTTTGATTTCAGCAGAGATTTTTTTCCCGTCGATCAGTTGCATGGTTTATTAGGTTTTTGATGTTTATCGTCCGCGAACTCCGGGCATATTGCCCATCATACGCATCGGATTTTTATTTGTGGTTATCATCTTCATCAGTTTCCGGGTTTCATCAAACTGCTTAACCAGCCTGTTCACATCCTGAATGCTTGTACCGCTGCCATCAGCAATCCGCTTCCTCCGGGTTCCATTCAGAATTTCGGGATGTTCCCTTTCTTCGGGTGTCATTGAATGAATGATTGCCTCGATACCTTTAAACGCGTTATCATCCATATCCAGATTTTTCAAGGCTTTGCCCACACCCGGTATCATGCTTGCCAGATCCTTGATATTACCCATCTTTTTGATCTGCTGTATCTGGCTAAGAAAATCACTGAATGTAAACTGATTTTTTGCGATTTTTTTCTGGATTTTCCTTGCCTCCTCCACATCGAACTGCTCCTGAGCCTTCTCAACAAGGGTAACAATATCACCCATTCCCAGTATCCTGTCGGCCATTCGTTGAGGGTGAAATAATTCTATCGAGTCAAGTTTTTCCCCTGCGCTGACAAATTTAATTGGCTTGTCAACTACCGATCGAATCGACAAGGCAGCACCACCCCGTGTGTCACCATCAAGCTTGGTAAGAACAACTCCATCAAAGTCGAGCCGGTCATTAAATTCCTTTGCAGTATTCACCGCATCCTGTCCTGTCATTGAGTCTACTACAAAAAGAATCTCCTGGGGATCGGTATTTTTCTTAATTGAAGCGATCTCATTCATCATTTGTTCGTCGATGGCTAGACGGCCGGCTGTATCAACGATGACCAGGTCATATCCGAGTCGCCTGGCCTCCCTTATTCCTGCCTGTGCTATTTTCACCGGATCCTTGCTTCCTTCTTCGGTATAAACCGGAATATTTACCTGCTGTCCCAGGATCTGCAACTGTTCTATTGCAGCCGGCCTGTAAACGTCGCCTGCAATAAGCATAGGATTCTTCCCTCTTTTATGCTTTAAATGGTTACCCAGTTTAGCCGAGAAAGTCGTTTTACCAGAGCCTTGCAGTCCGGCAATCAAAATAACTGAAGGATTTCCCTTCAGGTTAATATCTTCATTGGTACCTCCCATTAATCCGGTGAGTTCATCATGAACAATTTTCACCATCATCTGCCCTGGTTTTACTGAAGTCAGAATTTTCTGCCCAAGGGCTTGTTGTTTGACATTATCAGTAAAAGTTTTGGCAATTTTATAGTTCACGTCGGCATCAAGCAATGCCCTCCTTATCTCTTTAAGAGTTTCCGCAACATTGATCTCGGTAATTCTTCCTTCACCCTTAAGTATCTTAAATGACCGTTCCAATCGGTCGGATAGATTGTCGAACATGTTTTTAGTCTGTTAGTCTGTTAGTCATATAGTCAATTAGTCGTGCAGTCGTGCAGTCGTGCAGTCGTGCAGTCATGCAGTCATGCAGTCTTTTACTGCTAAAATACTACATTCTCTCCGGCATTTCAATACCCAGAAGTTCCATGCCACGTTTAACGATGTCTGAAACAGCCCGGGAAAGCACCAGCCGGAAATCTCTTAATTTTTCGCTTTCTTCTTTTAAAATAGTATAATCATGATAAAACTGGTTGTACTCTTTTACCAGGTCGTATATAAAATTAGCAATCAGTGAGGGATTAAATGCCTCACCCGCTGCTTTTACCACCGAAGGAAATTCATGGACCAGTTTCAGCAGATTCTTTTCCTTTGCATTGATATCAATATTTTCACCGATCTCATTTGGGATCCTTATACCTGACTCTGATGCCTTTCTGAAAACCGACCGGATGCGGGTGTATGTATACTGTATAAATGGGCCTGTATTCCCGTCAAAATCAATCGACTCCCTTGGATTGAAAAGCATATTTTTGACCGGATCGACTTTCAGCATATAGTATTTAAGCGCACCCATGCCTATAACCCTGAAAATATCTTCTTTTTCGGCATCGTTAAGTCCTTCGAGCTTGCCAAGAACAATCGACATTTCCCTGGCAGTAGTCACCATTTCATCCATCAGATCATCTGCATCTACTACAGTACCTTCCCGGGATTTCATTTTACCTTCGGGAAGTTCAACCATTCCATAAGACAGGTGATAAAGCGTTTTGGCCCATGGAAAACCAAGCAAATCAAGAATCAGGGATAGTACTTTAAAATGATAATTCTGTTCATTACCTACAACGTACACCATTCTGTCCGGTGCAAATTCATCCTGCCTTATCCTGGCGGTGCCTATGTCCTGTGTCATGTATACCGAGGTACCATCGGAACGCAGAAGAACTTTCTCATCAAGACCCTTATCGCGAAGGTCTGCCCAAACCGAACCATCTTCCTTCTTTACAAGAACGTTTTTTTCGAGTCCCTTCAGTACGGTTTCCTTCCCGTGGATCCACGTTTTGGATTCATAATAGATTTTGTCAAAACTGACTCCAAGTCGGCGATACGTAGCATCAAATCCATCATAAACCCAACCGTTCATCATCTCCCAAAGTGCGTGAACTTTACTATCTCCGGATTCCCAATTTCTGAGCATTTCCTGAGCCTCAAGCATAAGCGGGGCATTCTTTTCCGCGTCCTCTTTCTTCATACCGCCGTTCACCAGCGATTCGATCTGTTTTTTATATTCACGGTCAAATTTTACGTAGTAATCACCAACCAGGTGATCACCTTTTTTCCCAGATGATTGGGGAGTCTCACCATTTCCCCATTTCTGCCAGGCAAGCATCGATTTGCAGATATGGATACCTCTGTCGTTTACAAGGTTGGTTTTAATGACCTTTAGACCGGTTGCAGCCAGAATATTACTTACGGCAAAACCAAGAAGATTATTCCGGATATGTCCAAGATGAAGTGGTTTGTTGGTATTTGGTGATGAATATTCAACCATTATAGTGCTTGCATCCTTCGGAATCGGGGCGAATCCGTACTGCTCATTATCCAAAATACTGTTCAGTGCTTTTAGATAATATCCACTATCAATAACCAGATTAAGAAATCCCTTCACTGCATTAAACCGGGTCACCTCAGGACAACGCTCCTCCAGGTAACGGCCAATTTGGACAGCTGTTATATCAGGTGATTTGCCCGACAGTTTCAACAAAGGGAAAACTACAAGTGTTATATCCCCTTCAAATTCCCGACGGGTTTTCTGGAGCTGAATCTGGTCGTTTGTACTCTCCTTTCCAAACAATTGTTTTACCGCTTCCCGTATGTGAAAAGTCAATATGTGTTCAATCACCTGCATTTTTAGTATATTGGAAGGCACAAATATAAATTCATTTTTTAACTTTAGATCCACAAATTACTCCCTATGGACATTAAAGACAAGGTTTATTCAGCACTGCAGAAGGCGACAAAGCCTTTACGCGCCGGTGAAGTTGCCGAGATTACCGGGATCGACAAAAAAGAAGTTGAAAAAGCTATAAAGCAACTCGTAAAAGAGAATAAAGTTTACTCTCCGATCCGTTGCTGCTATCAGGTTAAGTAGTGTGGTTCAACCACATATTTTATCCGGCGGATAAACATTACGAATTTCGAGTACATCCTATATGTCTGTTTCTATAAGAGAGGTCGCTTCTAAAAAAGACCTCCGGCTTTTCATTTACCTTCCCGAAAAAATCCATGTTGGTCACAGTAACTGGGTTCATCCTCTTTACTTTGATGAATGGAATTTTTATAATCCTTCAAAAAACCGTTTTTTCAGTGATTGCGATACAATACTGCTTCTGGCATTTCGTGATGATGTGCCTGTGGGGAGAATAATGGGAATAATTAATCACAAGTATAATTCGATCCATAATGAAAATAACGGACGCTTCTTCGCGCTTGAATGCTTTAACGATCCCGAGGTAGCAAAACGGTTAATGGAAAGTATAGAAGAATGGTGCAGGCTAAAAGGAATAATGAAGGTTATAGGTCCCTTCGGATTCTCGGAAAAAGATCCACAGGGATTTATGATAGAGGGCTTTGAAGAGGCTGCAATCATTGCCACAAATTATAATCTTCAATATATGTCGGAATTAATGAAAAAATGCGGCTACACCAAGGAGATTGATTGTGTTGATTATATATTGCCGGTACCTACTGAGATTCCTGCATTTTACCAATCTATTTTTAAGCGTGCTGCAGAAAATAGCAGTATCGTATTGAAGGAATTTACTACACGAAGATCACTCAGACCATATATTAAACCGGTTTTTGAACTGATAAATGAAACCTACGCACCAATATATGGTTTCAGTCCGCTTACTCCAAAAGAAATCGATTATTTCGCCAACCGGTATATTGCTATTATAAATCCACGATTTGTTAAGATCATATACAACGATCTAAATGAACTTGTAGCATTTGTCATAGCAATGCCTGAATTATCAGATGGTATAAGAAAGGCCCGGGGGAGGCTATTCCCATTAGGGATATTCAGAATTCTCCATGCTTCACGAAAAACCCGTTTGCTTACCATGTTACTGGGCGCAATAAGAGAGGATTGCAGGAACAACGGGCTGGATGTTCTAATGGGTATGAAGATCCTTGAATCTGCACAAAAACAGAAATTTGAATGGCTCGATAGTCATCTTGTTTTGGAGAATAACACGAAAATGAGAGCTGAATACGAGAAAATGGGCGGTTCGGTTAAAAAGCGCTATAGAATTTATCAGAAGAGTCTTTAAAAATAAACTGCCGACAGGATGAGCACGGCGACTACCATATATATAATGGTTAAAGGTAATCCGGCCCGCATAAAATCCCTGAAATTATAACCGCCCGGACCATATACCATCAGGTTAGTTACGTAACCGTGCGGTGTAATAAAAGTACAGGCCGCAGCATAGGCAACAGCAAGAACGAAAGGTGTCCCTGATACTCCCAAAAGCTGAGCCACACTCAACGCAACCGGAAAGACAATGGCAACAGCCGCCTTGGTTGTTATATAGGCAGCCAGTATAGCTGTAATAATGTAAACACCGAACAATACGCCGGTTTTACCAAGCGGTAGAAACGCAGAAATTACGCCATTGGCTACTATTTCTGCAGCCCCCGATTTTATCATCGCAGTACCGAGAGCCAGGGAAAGCACTATTACCAGAGCCAGATTGTAATCTACGGAATTAGGAATTTCCCTGGGGGTTGTGACTTTAAGTATCATCGAGATGAGTATCATTAAGATCAGTCCCATGAAAAGCGAAATAATGCTCATCGCTGCAAGGGTGATCACCAGTGCTGTACCAACGATAAGGATAAGGGTCTTATACCATTGAAGATTTATGTACTCGGTAACCCGTGAAATGAAATAGAAATCAAATGTGTCTTTTACTCTTCGGAGGAAGTTTTCACCGGCAAACAAGAGCAGGACATCACCGGCTTTCAGAACCACGCTTCCCGGCTTGCCTCCCAGTCTTTCACCATTACGATGCACAGCAATAATTGCAGCATCGTATTTACCCCTGAAATCAGTATCCCGAACAGACTTATTTGTCAGACTGGAATTCTGTGATACTACAACTTCATTGACATTTGCCCGGCTAAGATGGCTGAGCATTCCCACTTCAGGCACGACAAGCCCTGATTTGGTACTGAGCAATTCGGTTATATTGCGGGTTTCACCTTTGAAAACCAGTACATCACCCTGATCAAGTATCACGTCATGGGGCACCTCTAAGATTGTAATCGATTTTCTTACAATTGCCGTGAGAGTCAGCCCTTTTATATCAAGCATACCGGATTCTCCTACCGATTTTCCAATCAAATGCGATCGGGTGCGCACCTTGGCTTCAACTACATATTCCCTTCCAGCATTCAGGTCATCCTCTATGGTTGCTTTTGATGGTAAGAGTTTATTACCAAAAAAAACCAGATATAAAAAGCCGATGATCATCATAGGAATCCCTACCCAGGCGAATTCAAAAAGATCAAGTTTTGCAAGACCGGGCATGATATCCTGTTCAATAACCATGCTGTTTACAATAAGATTAGTCGATGTCCCGATCAGTGTGGCTGACCCGCCCAGTATGGCAGCATAAGAAAGAGGTATAAGAAATTTTGAAGGTGCCATGTTATTACGCTTGGACCAGCTATTGACATACGGCATCATGACAGCCACCAGTGGCGTGTTATTAAGGAACATGGAGAAGGCTGAAACAGCAAGCACCATCCTGCTTATAAAACCCTTATAAGTCTTCACCTTACGGAAAAGCCGGTCAAATGAAAATTCAATGATATCCGTTTTTTTTATGACATCACTGAAAAGCAACATAAGAATAACTACCGCTACCTGTTCGTTACCAAAACCGCTTAAAATTTCTGTAGGAGTAAGAATACCAAAAATTCCAAGCGTAATTACACCTATTAAAAAAGTGAAGGATATGCCCAGAATATTCCAATAAAGTGAGATCAGAATAAACAGAAGCACCACGAACATGAGCAGCAGATCAAACGTGATCATAGAACCGTATACAGGTGTTAATCGGGTTTTTGCGAATGTAGGAATTTTATAAGACTAAATAGCTAATAGACTAATTACACTATCTTTGGACTAATTAAAAATAGCTATAATCATGGCGCAGCTAAGTACACTGAATCCTTCCCGGTTATGGGGTTATTTTGAAAATATAACTAAAGTACCACGGCCGTCAGGCAAAGAAGAAAAAATTATAAAGTTTATAACCGACTTTGCAGAAAAACATAATCTGGAGTATTCCAAAGATAACACGGGTAATATTCTTATCCGCAAACCCGCATCAAAGGGATATGAAAACAGAAAATCGGTTTGCCTGCAAAGCCATCTCGATATGGTCTGTGAAAAAAACAGCAGTAGCAATCATGATTTTGATAAGGATCCGATAAAGACTTTGATTGAGGGGGATTGGGTTAAAGCAGAAGATACTACACTGGGGGCTGATAATGGTGTTGGCGTTGCAACTCAACTTGCGATACTTACAGATGATTCAATTCATCATGGACCAATAGAATGCCTGTTTACAATTGATGAGGAAAGAGGACTGAACGGTGCAAAAGCTCTTGTTTCAGGATTTTTTAACAGTAAGATTCTGATAAACCTTGATTCCGAAGACGAAGGTGAATTATTCATTGGCTGCGCCGGAGGAATGAATACACTGGCCACAATAAAATATAATGTCAGAAGAACACCTGAAAATTCTGTCGCCTATAGAATAGAAATTTCAGGTTTACAGGGAGGGCATTCAGGAACGGATATTCATAAAAACAGGGGCAATTCTGTAAAGATACTCAATCAGTTTCTATGGGAATCAAGAAATCGTTTCGGTGCCCGACTGACAATATTTGAAGGCGGAAATCTCAGGAACGCAATCCCTCGCGAAGCTTATGCGATCATTGTAATTCCCCAGACATATGAAGACGTTTTCAAGGGGTATTTTCACGATTACACCAAAGTACTTAAGCGTGAATATTTAATTGATGAGCCAAATATAAAATTTACAATGTCGCCTGCACCATTACCTGAAAAAGTAATGAAGAAAAAGGTAATGGAAAAGCTGCTCAATGCTCTATATGCCTGTCCTCACGGAGTGATTTCATGGAGCCGTGCAATGGAAAATCTGGTTGAAACTTCAACCAACCTGGCATCGGTTAAATTTGAAGGAATAAACCGTATCGTGATAAGCACAAGCCAAAGAAGCTCAGTAAATTCAGCAAAAGTGCAGATAGCGAATACGGTTAGAAGTACATTTAAACTTGCAGGTGCGCTGGTGGAACAAACGGAAGGTTATCCTGGCTGGAACCCAAATCCCGATTCAGCCATATTGAAAATTACCAAAGAAGCATACAGGAAAATTTTCAACGTGGAACCGGAAATAAAAGCCATTCATGCAGGACTTGAATGCGGCCTGTTCCTTGAAAAGTATCCTTACCTGGATATGATCTCATTTGGTCCGACGATAGTTGATCCACATTCACCTTCAGAGAAAATCAGTATAAGAACTACTGAAAAATTCTGGCTTTTGCTGGTTGAAGTATTGAAGGATATTGAGACTGAATAATCAAAACGGCTGAATTTTACTCAGCGGGCTCAAATTCGGTTTTGCTGACACCACATACCGGGCAAATCCAGTCTTCCGGAATGTCCTCGAAAGGAGTGCCGGGCATAATACCACCATCAGGATCGCCTTCAACGGGATCATAAATGTATCCGCAGACAGTGCATCTATATTTTTTCATACTGATGGGTTAATCTGTTTGCAAAAATATAATTTTGCATCTGATATAACTATTAATTGTTTTAACATGCATTTATTAAGAATTGCCCTCCCTTTTCTTCTGACCTTAACCTTTTTCACTCTCCCAGCCAGTCCACAAGGTGCGAAAAATAAAAATCAGTCAATGCCCGATAATATTATCCTGCTGATCGGCGACGGTATGGGTTTGTCACAGATCCAGGCTGGTCTGACCGCTAATTTTGGTCAATTGAACCTTCTTGAATTCAAGAGTATAGGATTCAGCCGGACACAATCTGCCAGCGATTATGTTACCGATTCAGGTGCAGGAGCCACTGCAATTTCAACCGGGCATAAAACATATAACGGAGCCATAGGTGTTGACGCAGATTCGTTGCCTGTTAAAACAATACTGGAATATGCAGAAGAGAAAGGCTTATCAACAGGTTTAATATCAACAAGCGCTATAACTCACGCTACTCCGGCATCATTTATCGCACACAACATAGACCGAAATGATTATGAAGGAATCGCTCTGGATTTTCTGAAAACTGATATTGATGTTTTTATAGGCGGGGGTATAGCTCATTTTACTGCAAGAAAAGATAACAGAAACCTCGCAAAAGAACTTTCTGAAAAAGGCTACCTGGTTACTTATTCAATGGATACAGTAAGAAGGACTACTACTGGAAAACTGATTGGCCTTACAGCACGCGAACATAATCCCGGGATCATTGAAGGCAGGGATGACATGCTCCCGGTCTCAGTAAATACAGCACTGAAAATCCTAAGCAAAAACCGTAAAGGATTTTTCCTTATGGTTGAAGGATCGCAGATCGACTGGGGTGCCCATGCCAATAACACAGGTTTTGTGGCCATGGAGGTAATAGATTTTGATAAGGCCATTGGTAATGCGCTTACCTTTGCAAAAAATTATGGCAACACTCTGGTTATAGTTACTGCCGATCATGAAACAGGCGGGATGGCTATAACCAATGGAGACTTTATCGAAGGAAAAGTTTCTGCGGTTTTTGCCACTAAAAATCACACTGGTTTAATGGTCCCGGTTTTTGCTTATGGCCCGGGAGCTGAGCGATTCCAAAGTATTCAGCAAAACACCGATCTCTTTAAAAAGATGATGCAATTGCTTGATTTGAATCCGGGTACCGGGAAATAAATAAAAAGAATGGGCGGGAATAAAAAGCACCTTAAAAATATAATGATGACCGGAATCTTACTGATGATGTTATCATGCATACCACGGGAGGATCCGCCTGAAAAAGTAATGTTTCTCGATGAGATTAATATTCTTCCGCAGGAATTAAGCGAAAATTCAGGGCTCATAAGTTATGACGGCCTTATATGGTATATAAACGATAGTGGAAATGATCCTGAAATGTATGGATACAGCCGCGAACAGAATTCAGTTCAAAAAACGCTTGTAATAAAAGGTGTTGTAAATAACGATTGGGAA